>CAZSNH010000026.1:0-13505 GCA_964607855.1 uncultured Hyphomicrobium sp.
GTGGGCAGATAACCGGTGATGAGGGCATGTATGCCTTCGAGCCATCCGTTCGCGTGAATTGCATCGAGCATCTCGCGTAGGTGCTCGGGATCTATCTCGGCGCCGGCGAATACCGGATGTCCCGGGTGATTGGAAAGAACAGTTGTTGGCAGTGCAATAACGTCGTGACTAAGCCTCTGCAGGGCCGGGAGCATGGCCGAAAGACCGACGTGGCCAAGGGCGACATAAGATGAAACTGCGAGTATCTGGGCCATTGGTCTCCGGATTGTGTGTTTTCCGCTTCAAATCGCTTCACCATAGATAAAGCAAGTGGTCTGCTGGCACCCTCGACTTTCGTTCACCGGGAAAAATGCACACTGTGGCTGGATTGGCCCTTACTCGAGGCGTATGCTGCATCGCAACATCATCTTGCTCCAACCGATCATTCAAAGGAAATTTGCCATGCCGGTCCGTCCGCGCCGCAGCGTTCTATATATGCCTGGTGCCAATGAGAGGGCCCTCGAAAAGGCCAAGTCGCTGCCTGCCGATTCACTTATCCTCGATCTCGAGGATTCGGTTGCACCCGAAATGAAGGTCGCAGCCCGTGAAAAGGTTTGCGCCATCGTCAAGGAGGGGGGCTACAAGCGCCGCGAAATCGTCATCCGCCCGAACGCGCTCGAAACGGCGTGGGGCACGGCCGACATTCTCGCGGCCGCTGAAGCAGCCCCAGATGCGATCCTCTTACCCAAGGTTGCCCACCCTGGCGACATCATCAGTGCAGCAAAGATCCTGAAGTCAGTCCATGCACCCGAGAAGACGCGGCTGTGGGCCATGATGGAGACGCCGATGGCGATTCTCCAGGCCCGCGAAATTGCCGCCACCGCGGCGGATCCCGAGAACCGTCTGGATTGCCTGGTTATGGGCACAAACGATCTGCTCAAAGAAAGCAGGGCGCGAGCTCTGCACAACAGATTTGCCGTCGTGCCCTGGCTCGCCATGACAATCGTGGCGGCTCGCGCCTACGGCCTCGACATCATCGATGGCGTCTACAATGATTTCAAGGACGAACCGGGCCTCAGAGCCGAATGCGAGCACGGCCGCACGCTCGGCATGGACGGCAAGACACTCATCCATCCTTCCCAAGTAGCTCCCTGCAATGAAATCTTCTCGCCGACCGATGAAGAAGTGGAATGGTCGAAAAAAATCATTCAGGCATTTGATCGGCCTGAAAACGCCAAGAAGGGCGTCATCACGGTGGAAGGCAAAATGGTGGAACGGCTTCACCTCGTTCAGGCCAAGCGCACCGTGGGGATCGCGAATGCCGTGCAACAGATCGAAGAGTGGTTCTGAACGGGCATGGGGGACTTGAACAGGGCCCGGGTGCCCCCGTGCCAAAAAGGGCCGTCGACAGCGCGTCGTTTTTCGGATTATTCGGCCCGCAGACGGTGCTAGGGCGGCAAGGAACGGGCTCTCATGACGACGACGAAGACCAATCCCGGCAACTACTTCGAGGACTTCCAGTTCGGGCAGATCATTCACCACGCCACCCCGCGGACGATCACTGAGGGTGATGTAGCGCTCTACACGGGGCTCTACGGACCGCGTTTTGCGGTTCAGTCGTCGGACGCCTTTGCGCGCGCGATTGGATATCCCCGGGCCCCTGTCGACGACCTGCTGCTGTTTCACGTCGTTTTCGGCAAGACCGTACCCGATATCTCGCTCAATGCGATCGCCAATCTCGGATATGCGGGTGGCCGGTTTTTCAAGCCCGCCTATCCGGCTGATACCCTTTCAACCACGTCTGAAGTGATCGGACTCAAAGAGAACTCGAACAGGGAGACGGGAACCGTCTACGTCCGTTCCACAGGGCGCAACCAGCATGGCGAGGTCGTGCTCGAGTACAATCGCTGGGTCATGGTGCGCAAACGCGATAAGGAGGCGCCCTCCCCCAAGACGGTTGTCCCAAAACTTCCGGATCGCGTCGAGCCTTCCGCGATAGGGATGGCGGTTCCCGCGCTCAATCTCAAGGGTTACGATAATGCTTTGGCCGGCACACCCCACCGCTGGGGGGACTATGAGCCGGGTGAAAAGATCGACCATGTCGATGGCATGACCCTTGAGGAAGCAGAACATCAAATCGCGACGCGGCTATATCAAAACACAGCCAAGGTGCACTTCAATCAGCACACGGAATCGAAGGGCCGTTTTGGCAAGCGGATCGTCTATGGTGGCGTCACCATCTCGCTGGCACGCGCTCTCTCGTTCAATGGACTGGGTAACGCTTTCCATGTGGCAGCCATCAATGGCGGGCGTCACGTGGCGCCACTGTTCGCCGGAGACACCGTCTACGCCTGGTCTGAAATCATCGAAAAGGCCGAAATACCCGGGCGAACCGACGTTGGTGCGCTGCGTACGCGTCTCGTGGCGGTCAAAAATCAGGATGCGTCGCAGTTTCCCTATAAACTGCCGGATGGGGACTACGCAGATGGCGTCATCCTCGATCTCGACATTTGGCTCGTCATGCCGCGGTAAGCGAAGGTCTTGAGCCCGCCTTTTCCGGCGGCTTGATTTGGATACGGATTGATTGTGGCCGACGGCTTCGGGAGTTGATTTTAGTTCGCCCTTCGAACAATGTTCGACTTCCGGAGATTCGCATTCCGGGATCATGACGGGCGCGTATTCGTCTTGTTGTTATTGCCCGTGGGCCTGTTGCCCCCATCCTGCCGGTAAAATATCAAGTTTGCGGTTTGTGGCGCACTTTGCGGTGAAGGCCGCGTGTCGGATTGACTCAGAGGGTTGCCGTCGTTGGAGCAGGACTAGCGGGCTTGGCGTGTGCCCGCGTGCTTCGGCGCGCAGGTTTCTACGTCGAGGTGTTCGAGCAAGACCGCATTATTGGAGGCCGGATGGCAACCACTCGCCTCGGTATCGTACCCTTTGATCACGGCGCCCAATACGTCACCGCCCGCACCTCGCAATTTGGAGCCTACATCGACGAGATGGTCGGTGCAGGATATGCGACGCGCTGGCACCCCAAGGCCATTGTTGAGGGCAAGGAGAGCGTTCAGCTTTTGCCGTGGTTCGTCGGCACGCCCGGCATGGCGTCAATTGTTCGTCCACTGACCGAAAGCGTTCGCATCCACGTCAACAGAAAGGTGCACACCGTGAGCCGTCTCGAAAAAGGCTGGCACATTTGTTTCGACGACGAGACGAGCGTGGGGACATTCTCCGCCCTGGCCATTACGGTTCCGGCGCCGCAGGCCCGGCTCCTGCTGGGGAGGTACGAGGAACTCGTACATTCGATGGGGCCAGTGCGGATGTCCCCGTGTTGGGCCCTCCTCGTGCGATTGGAGGAGCGCCACTTTCCGGAACAGGATGTCTATTCGGACATGTCCGAAACAATTCGCTGGATTGGCCGCAATAGTACCAAGCCTGGACGTAACACACGCGGCGAAACGATCGTCATCCACGCCTCGCAGAGCTGGAGCCGTGAAACGGAGGATGCCGAACCCGACCTAGTCGCAGAGGAGTTGTGGAGCGAAGTGAGCAATCTCCTGGCACTTCCGCCCGTCCGTCCGGCTCAAATGAGTGCTCACCTCTGGAGCCACGGTCTCGTCGATCAGCCGCTTGGAGAAACCTATCTCTACTCGTCCGAATACAAAATCGGTGCGGCCGGCGATTGGTGTACAGGACGGCTTGCCGAGCACGCCTTTGACAGCGGCACGGGGCTTGGGCGGGCAATTGCCGCTTCCCTCAACTAACTTCGCCATCAAACCGCTGCCTCTCTGGTAAACGGCGGGCATGTTGCCGCGGTAAACGCCCCCGTTTGGCGAATTGCCCCCTCGGGATTGGCAGGATAAGACATCTTCACGCCATGTCGCTGGAAGGGAGACTTTAAGGATGGGTGCAGCCAAGCCGGCACCAGGAACGATGAGGAAGCGGCCGCTTTCTCCTCACTTGGCAATCTATTCGATGTCGTCGAGTATGCTGATGTCAATCCTGCACCGAGCAACCGGGGCAGCACTTTACTTCGGTACGCTGCTCCTGGCGTGGTGGCTTGTGGCAGCTGCCGTGTCAGCCTCGTACTTCGAGTTCGTGAATTCAATTTTCGGCTCGTGGCCGGGACGGGTGGTGATCTTCGGATATACCTGGGCCTTCTTCCACCACATGATGGGCGGGTTGCGCCATTTCGTGTGGGATCTGGGCGCGGGTCATGGAAAAAAGGAGATTGAGCTTCTGGCGCGGACGACACTCGTGCTTTCGACATTGGCGACCGCGATCGTCTGGGTGGCCGTGCTGAGCGCTGCCACCTCGGGAGGTCATCCATGAATTTGCGAACGCCGCTCAAAGAAGTCCGCCGTCTCGGGTCGGCAAAGGAAGGCACGGATCACTTCTGGAAGCAGCGGCTGACGGGGGTTGCCAACGTCTTCCTCGGGTTGTTTGTCGTCTGGTTGATAGCAGCCTTAGCCGGGGCCGATCACGCGACCGTCAGGTCTGAGCTTGCAAGGCCGTGGATCTCCATTCCTCTGCTCCTTCTCATCATTTCTGGTGTCGTCCATATGAAACTCGGCATGCAGGTGATCGTTGAAGACTATGTGCACGGCGAGGCGGTCAAGATCGCGCTTCTCCTCCTCAATACGTTCTTTTCCATATTCGTGGGTGCGGCTGCAATTTTTGCCGTCCTCAAACTGAGCTTCGGGGGCTGAGACCAGCATGGCGGGTCAAACAAACAGCAAAGGGCCGAAGGCCAAAGCACCGGCGCTGAACGGCAGGGCCTATCCGATCGTCGATCATACCTATGACGTCGTCGTGGTTGGCGCGGGCGGCGCCGGACTGAGGGCAACGCTCGGGTGCGCCGAAGCGGGTTTAAGGACCGCTTGCATCACGAAGGTTTTCCCGACGCGCTCGCACACGGTGGCCGCACAGGGTGGTGTGGCGGCAGCCCTCGGCAACATGGGCCCCGACGACTGGCGCTGGCATATGTACGACACGGTCAAAGGTGCCGACTGGCTCGGGGATCAGGATGCGATCGAGTATCTCTGCCGGAACGCCCCCCAGTCGGTCTACGAGCTCGAGCACTATGGCGTGCCCTTCAGCCGAACGGAGGAGGGCAAGATTTATCAGCGCCCGTTCGGCGGCATGACGACGGAGTTCGGCTCGGGTCCGCCGGCACAGCGCACGTGTGCGGCAGCCGATCGAACAGGTCACGCCATGCTGCATACACTCTATGGGCAGTCGCTGCGCCATTCGGCGGAGTTCTTTGTCGAATACTTTGCCCTCGACCTTCTCATGAACGACGACGGCGCCTGCTGCGGCGTGGTCGCGCTCTCCATGGAGGATGGCACGATCCACAGCTTCCGGGCCAAGCGCACCATTCTCGCCACGGGCGGCTACGGCCGCGCCTACTTCTCTTGCACGTCGGCGCATACGTGTACGGGAGACGGCAACGCAATGGTTCTTCGTGCCGGTCTGCCGCTACAGGACATGGAGTTCGTGCAATTCCATCCGACTGGGATCTATGGCGCCGGCGTTCTTATTACGGAAGGTGCGCGTGGGGAGGGTGGCTATCTCACCAACAGTGAAGGCGAGCGGTTCATGGAACGCTATGCGCCCCATGCCAAGGATCTCGCCTCGCGCGATGTCGTCTCTCGCTCGATGACAATTGAAATCCGGGAAGGCCGTGGTGTCGGACCGGACAAGGATCACATTTATCTCCACCTCGATCACCTCGATCCGGACATCCTCGCCGAGCGCCTGCCCGGAATTACGGAAAGCGCCAGGATTTTCGCTGGCGTCGACCTCAGGCGGCAACCGATCCCGGTCCTGCCGACCGTGCACTACAACATGGGGGGCATCCCGACCAATTATCACGGCGAGGTTCTAACGCTGAAGGACGGCGATCCCGATCACGTGGTTCCGGGATTGATGGCCATCGGCGAGGCGGCCTGCGTTTCGGTGCATGGCGCCAACAGATTGGGTTCGAACTCCCTCATCGATCTTGTCGTGTTCGGTCGCGCAGCGGCGCTACGATGTGGCGAAACCGTGGAACGTCGCGCATCCCATTGCGAGGCTCCACGTGCTTGCATAGAAAAAATCCTGGCCCGGCTCGACCGGTTCCGGAATGCCTCGGGCTCGACGCCCACTTCCGAGCTAAGGCTTCGGATGCAGAAGGTAATGCAGACGAATTGCGCCGTGTTCCGCGACGGTCCGGTCCTGAAAGAGGGCATCGACAAGATCAACGAGATCTGGCGCCAGTCCGACGATATCGCTGTTCAGGACCGATCTTTGATTTGGAATTCGGATCTTATCGAAACACTCGAGTACGACAATCTCATAGCGCAAGCCGCCGTCACCGTTGTTGGTGCCGAAAACCGCAAGGAAAGCCGCGGGGCCCACGCGCGTGAGGATTACCCGAAGCGGGATGATCAGTATTGGATGAAGCACACACTCGCGTTCGCAGATTGCGAAACAAGGTCTGTGCGGCTCGACTACCGGCCCGTACATACGCGGACATTGACCAACGAGGTGAAGTACATCGAGCCGAAGGCGCGAGTTTATTAGATTATGCGCACCCATTAGGCTCGAGGTCCGGAACTGGGGAGAACGCGAGCATGCGCCGCCGCCGATGGGCCCTGGCATTTCTGGCAATTGCCGGAGTAGCGGTTTTAGGGCTCCACAACGTGGATACAGGGATCAGCCCTGAGGATGAAACTTTTGCCAGACGCATACTTGCCGAAGCGGGTTACCCCTCTGAAAGGGAAAGCTTTGGCGAGGCTGGTTCGTTCGGTGTCGAGATCAAGACTATTCAGGCTGTTCAGGATGCCGTCTTACGGCTCGCCGGGCTCGATAAGGAGATACCCTTCGATCGCGGGCGTGAACTCAAGGACATCTACGAGCTCAAGCATGGGCTTTGCTTCGACCGCAGCCGGGCGATCGAGCAGATCCTGACCTATCTCGCGTTCGACGTGCGCCATGTTGCCGTGTATTCGACGGCAAGGTCCGGTGCGCTGCGTTCGGTTTTCACTCCCGGCAATCGATCTCATGCTCTCAGCGAGGTTAAGACGGCCAAAGGCTGGATGGCGGTCGATCCCAATGTCCGCTGGATAGGACTGAGCGCTGCCGGAGAACCACTAACTGTCGCGGATCTCAGAACAATCGACGCGAAGACGGCCAAGTGGGCACCCGAGGTTACCCAACCGCCGCATGCAATCTTCTTCAGACCATATGTGTATATCCGGGGACTCTATTCCCGGCATGGGAGGTTCTATCCCCCCTACAGCCCCATTCCTGACGTGAACTGGGGTCAGCTTGCGCAGAATTTTGGCAGCTGATTCGGAAGCCCGCTTGTTTCCATGCGCCAATCGGCGGACAAGGGCGGTTCGAACGACCCCAAGAGGTTACCGTGGCAAAGACCGAGCAGAAAGGGAGCCAGCCGGCAGAAGCAGATACGCGCGCCGCTCCCGATCCGTTCGCTGCCGTCCTGCCGGCGATTGCCGCTCTCGGCGCCATTTCGTCTATCGCCACCATCAATTGGACAGCACAGGAAAAGACCCCAGATCGATCCCGCTCAAAGCGGCGCGCCGGCACAGCGTTGCGCGATCTCGAGACCTGCTGCCTTGGTCTTGCTGAAATTTTCCGCCGGTTTCTTCGCCATCCGAAGCTCTTCACGGGGGACGGCGCCCAAGGCTCATCGCCCCTGAAATTTGGTGTCCATGGACCGCGCGTCGGTGCTGAGACAGCCCGTCTCTATCATCAGCTCATGAACGATGTGGCTTCGATGCTGGTCCTTGCCTCGCAGAATGCCTTCGACGTCATGTGTGCGGTTGAGGACGGAGAGATCAATGCGCCCGAAGAGATCTTCTTTGGATTTGGGGAGTGCCAGGACCGTCTGAACAAACTCATTCAGAACCGGGCGACCCTCAAAGCGACGGTCGAGACTGGCGCCGAGGTCGCGGAGAGGTTAACTCTGCTCGTTCGTGACCTCAAAAAGTACAAGGTGGAGTAGCCCTGCACGGCCCGGGGGCAATCGACCGCAATCCTTTTGCCGAATACCAGCGTTGACAGTGCGTGCCCAGCTGTTTCAACTGGCGCTAAGCGGTTTCAAACCGAACCTGCCCTGAATTCAATGAGAGATGGCATCACATGGTTCAGCTGACACTTCCCAAGGATTCGAGAGTTCAGCACGGGAGAACCTGGAATAGCCCATCGAACAAGGGCAACTGGCAGGAGTTCAAGATCTACCGGTGGAATCCGGAGGATGACGCCAATCCGCGCCTCGATACCTATTGGATTGACAGGGACTCCTGCGGTCCGATGGTTCTCGACGCGCTCATCAAGATCAAGAACGAGATTGACCCGACTCTCGCCTTCCGCCGTTCCTGCCGGGAGGGCATTTGCGGGTCCTGCGCGATGAACATCGATGGCACCAACGGGCTCGCCTGCCTCAAGGGGCTCGACGAGATCGAGGGTACGGTCAAAGTGTATCCGCTGCCGCATATGACTGTCGTCAAGGATCTCGTGCCCGACATGACGAATTTCTACGCCCAGCACCGGTCAATCGAGCCTTGGCTGAAGACCGATACGGCGTCCCCGCCCAAGGAATGGCGTCAGAGCCGCGAGGACCGGGAAAAGCTCGATGGCCTCTATGAATGCATTCTTTGTGCCTGCTGCTCGGCGTCATGCCCCAGCTATTGGTGGAATTCCGACCGGTATCTGGGACCTGCGATTCTGCTTCAGGCCTACCGCTGGGTGATTGATTCGCGGGACGAGGCGACCGGCGAACGCCTGGACAATCTCGAGGATCCCTTTCGATTGTACCGCTGCCACACGATCATGAATTGCACGCAGGCCTGCCCGAAAGGGCTTTCGCCGTCCAAGGCCATTGCGGAATTGAAAAAGCTGATGGTTCAGCGGCGCGTGTAAATGCAATTCATAACATTGGGACGACGAAAAAAATAAAGACCGGCGGCGCAAAGCGCGGCCACCGGTCTTGGAATCCCAGAAGCGGATCTATTTCATCCGCCAATCATTAGACAAGTGCCCAGCTTGAATAATGACGGGTAGCAAGCTCGTCCTCCGCCTACTTGCGGCGAGCGGCCTTGCGAGCAGCCGGCTTGCGGCGGGCGACGGTCTTTTTCGCCTTAGCCTTGGATTTAGCCGGAGCCTTCTTCTTAACAGCAGTCTTAGCCATAGTTCTCTCTCTCCCTCTAGAGTTCGAATCATTTCGAACCAAAAAAACAATGCGCATATTCGAGGAATTTGTTGACACCGAAATTGGATTCTGCCTGCAGAAACTCTCGATTTTGAAAAGAAGTGTTGCGTGAAGTCCTCAATTTATTCCTATTTTGAAAGCGGATAGCGCTTCAAACGAAGAGAATTCGCGAACTTGCTGAGCCAATTCGTTTTGAAAATGTGTGAAGCGATCACGCCATGATGATGAGAAATGGAGAAGCGGGGTCGAATTTTGGTTTGAGAGAATTGCAGAAATGAAATCTGGCATGCGTCGACTTAAAGAGACATGCGCGCTTGACGCCACAAGCGATCAAGTTTCCGGTCAGGCGGCTTTGGAAACTCTCGTGTTGAGGTTCAGAACCGCCATCAGGAAACCAACGCGATCTTCGAACTGCTCCTCGATGATCGAGAAATAGTCGGGCACCTGGGGCACGATTTCGCCGACGACTTCTCCATATTCAAAACGCAATTCAGCCTCGTATTTACGGGCAATTGCCTGCATTTTCCCGTTCTCGGCGAGGCAGCTCATGAAGAGATGTTGAACACCGCGGTTTCGCGCCGAGCGAATGATTTTTCCCATGAGCTCGGTGCCGATGCCTTGCTGCTGGTGCGTCTTCTCGACAGAGAATGCGGCCTCGGCTTCGCGACCCCAGGTGTCGCCGAGTTTCTTCAGTTCCGCGACGGCGCGGATCTGATCGTCCTCGAAGTATCCATACACGATCGAACCCTGCTCGCCCATGCGAGCGGCGTATTCTTCGATGAAATGATCTGAGACCGCGTGGGCAAATCGCATGCGGCGGCTTTCCTTGTCGAGCCGCATCAGATGATCTCTGTAGGCTCCGGAGTCTTGGCGACGGAGCTTGCGAATGGTCCCGGGAAAACTTGCGTATTTCGACATGGCTTCAGTTCACTTTCACCTTCGCGGAAGGACGAGAAACGAACGCGGATAGGCTCAGATTTCAGAGCGGCCGCGGATCCGGAAAGAATGATGCTGCAAAGCACAACAAGCAGACAATATTATGAAATTATTGAATAAAATATGCAACGCCGCAGAAGATTTTGCATGAAAATAATGCATCGCACAATTAACTTAGGCCGTTTCCCCCCGAATTGCAAGCCCTTCCTCTCCTGGTGACATTCGGTCGCCAGGCCTTGCACGCCGCAATGATTTTAGCCCTAAGGGCCCAAGTGTGAGGGAACACTTCGAGGCGGAATGTCGCGGTTCGTCATTTCTTCCTATGAGCAGCGCGTTGCAGCCGGCGAGATCACTGCTGATCCTGCACAGCGCCGCGTTGCCACCAAACTTGACACACTTGCTGAGCAGCTTCTGCGTTGGCAGAAGGCGAAGGCGAGCGTTCGCGGCCTTTTCTCAGGCGCCCGAAACGGATGCCCCCGGGGGCTCTATATCTATGGCGGCGTCGGGCGCGGGAAGACCATGCTCATGGATCTCTTCCATTCGGGCGTCCCGGTAAACAACAAGCAGCGCGTACATTTTCTAGAGTTCATGGCCGACGTGCACGAACGGATCGGGCGGCACCGAACGCGCTCGGATGGAGATCCCCTCGCCGCTGTCGCCAAGGAGATCGCAGCCGAAGCCTCTCTCCTCTGTTTCGACGAGTTTCAGGTTACCGACATCGCGGATGCCATGATTCTTGGACGCCTGTTTCAGGGTCTCTTTGCGGCACAAGTTGTCATTGTCGCAACTTCGAATGTGCCGCCGCAGAGCCTCTATAAGGATGGTCTCAACAGGGGATTGTTTCTCCCCTTCATCGCCATGCTGGAGGAGAGGCAAGAGGTCGTCGAACTCGTCTCGGCGAAGGACTACAGGCTTGAGAAACTGACTGGCCGGCGGCTCTACTTTGCCTCGTTCGATCCAGCA
The DNA here is from genome assembly GCA_964607855.1 of uncultured Hyphomicrobium sp. GTDB lineage: Bacteria > Pseudomonadota > Alphaproteobacteria > Rhizobiales > Hyphomicrobiaceae > CAZSNH01. Next base: position 11,087 of record CAZSNH010000026.1, read on the forward strand.
ACCAACTCCGAACTCGATGCCCACTGGGAGCGGCTCACGGGCCATCATCCCATCGAGCCGGTCATCCTCGAGATCAAGGGCCGCCGGCTCGCCATCAACCGTGCCTCCATGGGAGTTGCACGCGTCTCGTTCGCCGAACTCTGCGAACAGCCCCTTGGCTCCCTGGACTATCTTCACCTCGCACATGCCTTTCACACGCTCATCATCGAGGACATTCCGAAACTCGGTCCCGATCGCAAGAATGAAGCCCGCCGCTTCATCAATCTCATCGATGCGCTCTATGATAATAAAGTGTGCCTCATTGCGTCGGCGGCCGCCGAACCTCATGAAATCTATGCCCAAGGACATGGGGCAGAAGCCTTCGAGCGCACGGCATCCCGGCTCATAGAAATGCGCAGTGAAACGTATATTTCCCAGCGATGAAGTGGTTTCATTTGCAGGGTGGGTGCGGCAACTAAGGTCCAAAAGGATGAGGCGGCAGACCTTGAGCCCCCGGCCGATTGCGGCTACGAAACGCTTGGCTAAACGGAGGCTCAGAGTGCGCCTCATCCGAAACGCATGAAACAGAGGGAGTGGAATCGGGATGGCTCGCAACAAGATCGCACTGATCGGCGGCGGCATGATCGGCGGTACGCTGGCTCACCTCATCGGGCTCAAAGAACTCGGCGATGTCGTTTTGTTCGACATCATGGAAGGCCTGCCGCAGGGCAAGTCGCTTGATATTGCGCAGTCGGGTGCCGTCGAAGGCTTCGACTGCAATCTCAAGGGCACGAATGCTTACGCAGATATTGAAGGCGCCAATGTGTGTATCGTGACCGCAGGCGTGCCGCGCAAACCCGGCATGAGCCGCGACGACCTCGTCGGCATCAATCTCAAGGTGATGGAGCAAGTGGGCGCAGGAATCAAAAAGTATGCGCCGAACGCCTTCGTAATCGTTGTGACCAATCCTCTCGACGCCATGGTCTGGGCGCTTCAAAGGGCCTCGGGCCTGCCGCGCAACATGGTGGTGGGCATGGCCGGCGTTCTTGACACGGCTCGCTTCCGCCACTTCCTCGCCGATGAGTTCAAGATCTCGGTCGAAGACGTTTCTGCCTTCGTTCTCGGTGGTCACGGCGATGATATGGTGCCGCTCGTTCGCTACTCATCGGTGGCCGGCATCCCGCTTCCCGATGTGGTCCGCATGGGCTGGATCCGTCAGGACCGGCTCGATCAGATCGTCGACCGCACGCGCAAGGGCGGCGGTGAGATCGTTGCTCTCCTGAAGACCGGTTCGGCCTATTATGCGCCGGCCGCCTCCGCCATCGCCATGGCCGAGAGCTTCCTCAAGGACAAGAAGCGTGTTCTGCCCTGCGCTGCCTATCTCAATGGTGAGTACGGCGTGAAAGGTCTCTATGTCGGTGTGCCGGTCATTATCGGTGCCGGCGGAGTGGAGCGAGTGATCGAGATCGATCTCAACTCGGCCGAGCGCGCCATGCTCATGAAGTCGATTGAATCCGTGAAGAGCCTTGTCGACGCCTGCGTGAAGATCAATCCGCAGCTCGGCGCCTAAGCCTCGCATCATCATAAACCTCGTTTTCCTCTCCGGCCTCACGGGAGAGGGCCACCGGAGTTCTCATGAACATTCACGAATACCAAGCCAAGGATCTTTTCCGGCAGTATGGCGTTCCCGTCTCGAAAGGTTTCCCGGCCTTTTCGGTGGAAGAAGCCATTGAAGCCGCCAAGAAGCTTTCAGGTCCGGTGTGGGTGGTGAAGGCGCAAATTCATGCGGGCGGGCGCGGCAAAGGTAAATTCAAGGAAGCCTCCGCTGGCGAAAAAGGCGGCGTGCGGCTCGCCAAGTCGATCGATGAAGTCGGGAAATTTGCCAAGGAAATGTTGGGCGCGACGTTGGTGACTGTCCAAACGGGTCCGGCCGGGCGCGTCGTGAAACGCCTCTATGTCGAAGATGGTTCGTCGATCGAGCGCGAGCTCTATCTCTCTGCCCTAGTCGATCGGGCGACATCGCGCGTCGCCTTCATCGTATCGCAAGCCGGCGGTATGGATATCGAGAAGGTGGCTCATGAAACGCCGGAGAAGATTGTGACGGTTACCGTCGATCCGGCAACCGGTATTCAGCCCTTTCACGGCCGCAAGATTGCATTCGCGCTGGGGCTTCAGGGAGAGGCGTTCAAGCAGGCGGTCAAACTCGTCGCCGACCTCTATCGTATGATCGTCGAGAAGGACATGAGCCTACTCGAAATCAATCCACTCATTGTTACCAAAGCCGGAACGCTCGTTTGCCTCGACGGCAAAATGAACTTCGACGCCAACGCACTCTTCCGGCATCCCGAGATCGTCTCGCTGCGTGACGAGAGCGAAGAAGATCCAATGGAGATCGAGGCTTCGCGTCACGATCTCTCGTATGTGAAACTTGAGGGCTCCA
>CAZSNH010000027.1:0-13397 GCA_964607855.1 uncultured Hyphomicrobium sp.
GAATTCGCGTTGCGAGTTCGATTGCATCCGGCGCGCGCCATCACTCGTTGCGGGGGCGCCTTGCCGTATATCCGTTCTATTTTCAGCCATCCTCAGCTAATCCCCGTCGCGTCCCAGAGGAGGAGGGACATATCGTGCCGATCCAACAGTTGAACTAAGGCCATATCTCCGGCATCACTTATCACCGCCTTTGGAATGGCAAACGCGGTCAGCCCGGCTCTAGCGGCCTCTTCTATGAGAGCGCGATCGATTGGCGTAGATCGCGTGATCAGTGTCCCGCAATTGCGCAGCGTCCTGGCGCCGTGACGGCGGCGGTAAGTAGCAACACGTTCCAGGACCTCAACCGGCGGTTCGCCGCCGGCTTCGACGGCAAGAACATGCCCGCGCGCGACCACGATGGCTTTCCCACACCCGGCAGCTCCGAGACACTTCATGACCTGCCGTCCTTTCTGCGCATCCCGTCTCTCTAGATCGCTGGGTACCCTGCGGGAGGGACCTGGCTCCAAGACGAACTCCTCAGGCCGAGTCGAGAAGTTTAGATTTTGGGCCGAAAGATCCTCTGCGCCGCAAACGAAAATGCCGTGCCGATCTGCTTCTCGGATTACGGCTTGTCGTTCTGCGATCAGAACGTTCCCGGCCTGAACCGCGATGCCACCAAGTCCTGCCGCGGCAGCATGACGAACTGTTGCGGGACCGATGCTCGGCATGTCCACCCGAAGCTCCTGACCGGGTTTCGGCCGCTTGATCAAAACCCCGCGGGGGCCAGTATCGGAAGGCGCCCTCCGGCGCGTCGAATAGCGCTCCAGCATGACATTCGTGCCTTCGGCCCCTTCGATAGCCTCTATCCTCCCTCCGCCCACGATCACCGCTTGACCTATGTCGAAATCTCCCAGTGCGCGGATCACATCGAAGCCGACCGCAATATCAGCCATGGCCTCCTTGCAGACTTCTGAGCCCGCGATATGACCCAAGGGAGCCAAGGTTTCGGGTGCGACATCGGAGGGTCCCAGGACCTTGAACCCCTTTCCCTCGAAGAATCGCACGACACCGCGAAGCGCGCTGTCATCACCGGCTGAGGCGATGATCTTCATGACCTGCGCGAGGTTGGTGAAAAAGCCGAGATCCGGCCGGATGCGAGCAATATCGGCGCGACGCACCGGTCCGATAATGACGATCCCGTCCACCTCAGCCTTCCGGAATGTGCGGATCATTTTGCCGATCTGGCCCATACTGACGCGTACCGTGGGATAGGGACCCAAGTCCTTGTCAGCGGACTCATCGAGCGCCACGATCTGAATTTTGTCGCCGCGCGAGGTTGCAGCATCGGCGAACTCGCGCGGCAGCGAACCGCCACCCGCCAGGATGCCGATACGGCGCGCTCGGCTCGACATTGGCTATCTCAGTCTTCGGAGACGTCTCGCGGGGTGCAAATCGACCGCTTGCCGCCTTCCCGGATGAAATCCACGATCTCGATGATGATCGGATGCGTCTTGAATTCCTCCGACACGTCCTCGAGCCGCTCCATGAGCGTGCCTTCATTGGCAAAGAGCAACCGGTAAGCGCGACGCATATCATGGATGTCGGCGCGCGAGAACCCGCGCCGCTGCAAGCCAATAATATTGAGACCAGCGAGGCGTGCCCTGTTACCGAGAGCCATCCCGTAGGGAATGAGGTCGTTCTCGAGGCCCGACATTCCCCCGAGGAAGGCGCCCCGGCCAATCCGCGAAAATTGAATGACGGCCGCGCCTCCGCCGCAGATCACATGGTCACCGATTGTGACATGCCCTCCCAGCATGACGTTGTTCGAGAGGACAACGCCATTGCCCACATGACAGTCGTGGCCGACGTGCGAATTTGCGAGAAAGGCGCAATTGTTGCCGACCGTAGTCTTGAGGCCGCCATGGACCGTACCGGGATTTATGGTCACCCCTTCGCGGAACACGCAGTCGGTGCCGATGGTCAGCGAATTAGGCTCGCCTTTGTATTTGAGGTCCTGCGGCGGGTGCCCGATCGAGGCGAACGGATAAATCTTGCCTCGGGCACCAATCGTAGTGCGTCCCGCAACCGTGACATGACTGATGAGCTCGACGCCCTCGCCGAGGACAACTTCCGGTCCGACGACGCAAAAGGGGCCAATCTTGACGCCCGCACCAAGTGTCGCCCCTTGCTCGACGATCGCTGTGGGGTGGATTTGTACGTCAGCCATTCTTGCTCGCAAAGGCTTTTGCTTCGGCAGTATCGGCCAGCATAGCGCTGATCTCGGCCTCGGCTACTACCTGGCCCTCGACCTTGGCTTCGCCATAGAAGCGCCAGACGCGCCCGCGGTTCCTGATTTTTCTTACATGATAATGAAGCTGATCTCCGGGCACGACCGGCTTGCGGAACTTTGCGCGGTCGATCCCCATGAAATAGACGAGGTCGGCCCTGTAATCTTCGCCAAGACTGTGGACGCAGAGAGCGCCTGCCGTCTGCGCGAGCCCTTCGATGATGAGTACGCCCGGCATGACGGGATACTGGGGAAAGTGGCCAAGAAAGAATGGCTCGTTCACCGTCACATTCTTGACCCCGACGCAGCTCTCGTCGCCATTCATATCGTACATGCGATCCACAAGCAGGAAGGGATAGCGATGAGGCAGCAGCCGCATCACCTGCGCGGTGTCGGCTGTGGCGAGTGTTCCTGACTTCTTGACTTCGCTCATAGTCTCCGTACTCCAAGATCCCTTGGCGTGGGTCTCTTACGCGCATTGGCAGGCTGCATCAGGTCTGATCTTCGGACTCATCATCCCCTGCCGGTCTACGGCTATTGGCCATGCGCGCCAACAGTGCCAATTCACGTGCCCATTGCTTGAAGGGGCGCGCTGGCGTCCCCCCCATGACCGCACCTGGATCCACATCCTCCTTCGGATGCGAAGCACCTGCGATCTGCGCACCACTACCGATCTTGATATGACCGACGGTTCCCGACTGTCCGCCCATCGCCACGAAATCTCCGATCTCGGTCGATCCGGAAATTCCAGTGTGGCCGGCAATCACACAGTGGCGCCCAATGACCACGTTGTGCCCGATCTGCACCAAATTATCAATTTTGGTGCCCTCGCCAATGACAGTATCCTTAAGGGCGCCCCGGTCGATACACGTATTGGCACCAATCTCGACATTGTCCTGAATAATGACCCGGCCAACTTGTGGCACTTTGAGATGCCCTTCCCGCCCCATCGCAAAGCCGAACCCATCCTGTCCCACCCGGGCCCCTGAGTGTAAGATGACGCGGTCGCCGACGAGGGCGTGCGTTATGGTCGCATTGGGACCGATATAGCAATCGCGGCCGATCATCACGCGATACCCGATGACGGCGCCGGCGCAAATACGGCTCCCTCGGCCGATACGAGCCTCCGGACCGACGACGGCGCCCAACTCCAAGTGGGCCCCCTCCTCGACGACGGCACTCGCTGCAATCGGCTCCCGCTGATCACCCGTAATCGCTTTTGACCACATGGCGTCGGGATAGAAGAGCTGGAGAGCCCTCGCAAACGCCCAGTATGGCGTCTTGGTTACGAGCGCAGTCGTGCCGGTGGGGACGCGGCTGGCGATTGCCGGTTGCACGAAGCAGGCCCCGGCCCCTGTCACGGCAAGTTGCTTCAAATACTTCCGATTGTCGAGAAACGAGAGATGTTGCGGCCCCGCGTCGGAAAGCGTTCTTAAGTCCTCAATACGTAGATCGCCGTTAGAGCCTTCCAAAAGGCTTGATCCCGTCGCTTTGGCGATATCGGCGAGCGAAATAGGTGCAGAACGCCGGAAAAAACCAGGATGTTGCATCGTGCTCAAGACCTCTGGGAGCCGGGCGCCTCAGCTCGAGCCTGCGCCAGTATATGCCCGGCGCATATAGCACCCCCGGCGGCTTCACGCGACGCCGCCTTTGGTCCCCCCAAAAAATAATCCCGATTAGAACTTGGTTTGCGCGCCGAAGCGGAGCACTTCGTCCTTGTCGTACACCTCTTTCGAAAGGACATGCGAGTAGTCTACGCGCAGCGGGCCGACGGGCGAATTCCAGAGGATACTGGCACCGATCGATGACCTGACAGCAGCCTCGTCGACCAGATTGATATCGCCCGTTTGGTCAAGTTCATGAGCCAAATCGTTGGCATCCCAGAGCGAGCCGGCGTCGGCGAATATTGCGCCGCTTATACCAATTTCTTCGGGAATGAGAGGCAGCGGGAAGCGCAACTCAGCCGTGGCCGCCCAGTAATTCGTGCCGCCTATTGCGTCGTCTGTTTTGAGGTCGCGCGGACCAAACCCGCCACGCTCGAAACCGCGCACCGTCTCGCCGCCCCGATAATAGAGGTCTGTTATGCGAATATCGTCTCCACCCCATCCTTGGATCGTGCCGCCGATGACACGGCCGACCAGCGTAATCTTCTCCGTCAAAGGATAATACCCACGCCCTTCGGCGCCCAGCCGGACGTAATTGACGTCGCCGCCCAGGCCCGCAAAATCGGCCGATGCTGACAAGAAATAGCCGCTTGTAGGATTCTTAGGGTGATTTCGCTTGTCGAAATTTGCCGCCACACCGACGAGAGAGGTCAAGGTATCCTCGCCGTTACGCTCGATCTCTTCCTTGACGAATTTCGAGACGTCCGTCGTATCGACATCATATAGGCTCGTGTAATCGATGCTGTAGTAGGTATGCAACCACAGATCCTCGGCAATTGGGGCACCCAGTCTCAGCGTACCGCCGGTTTTTCTGCTGGCGAAGCCGCCTTCGTCGGTCTGGTTCACGTCCTTGTGGAAGAGATCGAATCCGAAAGCGAGATTCTGATCGAGAAAGCGTGGCTCGGTAAACGATAGATCGATCTGCCAGCGTTCGACAGAGCCAGAGAGTTTGAGCCGCAGAAACTGTCCGTTGCCGAACAAGTTGCGCTCCGCAATCGAGATGTCGCCGATAACCCCTTCCGCCGTCGAGTAGCCGGCACCAAACGAGAGCTCACCCGTCGACTGCTCCTGGACCTCGACGTCGAGTACGACGCGATCCTCCGAGCTGCCGGGCTGGCGCTTGATATCCACCGACTTGAAGAGCCCCAGCGCCTGAAGGCGCTTCTTGGCGCGATCGACCATCATGGGGTTATAGGCATCGCCTTCTGCGAGACGGAACTCGCGGCGAATTACGAAGTCCTTGGTGCGGGTATTGCCGATAACATTAATGCGTTCGATGTAGATTCGCGGGCCTTCCTCGATGGTGTAAACGATGGAGATCGTCCGTGCGGCCACATCGGGAATGGTGCGCGGTTTGACGCGCGCAAACGCATACCCCTGCTCCGAGACCTCAAGTGTCAGCCGCTCGACCGTCTTCTCGATTTTCGTTCCGTTGAAAAGGTCGCCCTGCTCGGTCAGCAACTCGCCATTCAGTTCGGCGGGATTGACGCCGGAAAGTGTGCTCTCGACCGAGATGCTGCCGAACGTGTACTGCTCGCCTTCTTCGATCGTGAAATTCACGAAGAAACCGGTGCCGTCCGCATCGAGTTCGGCGTTGGCCGCAATCACGCGCGCGTCCGCGTAGCCATTCTTTAAATAGAACTGGCGCAGGAGCTCGCGATCGAGGCTCAAGCGGTCCGGGTCATAGACGCTCGTACCCTTCAGGAAATCAAACCAGCCCGACGGCGTCGTCGAAATGATGTCCCGCAGCTGCGAATCGGAGAAAGCGTGGTTCCCGGTAAAATTCACGCCCTTGACTTTCGTAGCTCCGCCTTCGTTGATCTCAAATACGAGATTGACGCGGTTCTGCTCGAGTTCAATGATCTTCGGCTCGACAGATGCCGTGAAACGGCCCTGCCGCTGATACACATCGAGGATGCGCTGAACGTCGGCCTGAACTTTGGCGCGCGTGAAAACAGAGCGCTGTTTCAATTGAACTTCGTTGCGAAGCGTTTCTGAATCGACCTCAGAATTCCCTTCGAAAGCAACCTCGTTGATAACGGGATTTTCGACAACGGTCACAACGAGAGTTGAGCCGGAAAGATCGATGCTCACATCGGAGAACAATCCCGTCCCGAAGAGCGCCTTGATCGAGCGATCGACTTTACCAGCATCGTAGGCGTCACCAGGATTGAGTTGCAGGTACGAACGGACAGTTTCCGGCTCAACGCGCCTGTTGCCCTGCACGTCAATGCTGCGCACGGTCTGAGCGTGAGCTTGAGTAGCCGTCAGGCCTGCAACGACAAACGCCGTAGCCGGTGCAAGCACCGCAAGCCAGAACGCTAGGCAGATCCCCCTACCAACAATCCGAAGTTGCGCCATTCGCAGGTACGCCCTCGAGGTTCTTATTGCCGATCCCCCTACCTTCACGGTCTCCGTCGGCTTCAGAGATCGTGACCTCAACTAACAAGAGGGCAAACCGGCGAAACCGAATCACCCGAAATTCTTCAAATCGTGCATTGTTTTAATGATTCAGTAAGGCCCGCGGAAGTGGCAAGATTACGTCACGGGCGGCAGATTCTAGCCGGTCCCCACCAGCCACCTCTTGAGTATTGGTAAGTCATTGAAAGTAGCCAAAATCATGAGCGTTACAACGACGGCTAAACCGATGCGGAATCCGATCTCTTGCGTCCGCTCGCTCAGTGGACGGCGACGAACGGCTTCTATGGCGTAGAACATCAAGTGTCCACCATCGAGAAGCGGAATCGGGAAAAGATTGATAAGTCCCACACTTACCGAAATCCAGGCCGCAAAATTCACGACGTACTCGAACCCCTGCTTGGCGACCTTTCCTGCCATGTCTGCAATGCGAGCCGGTCCTCCTAACTGGTCGACGTCCTGACGTCCAACGAAGACGTCGCGAACCCAACTTAGCGTGCTCGAGATGATGAAACCGGTCTGTTTCATTCCAAGCCAGACGGCCTCGATTGGGCCCGGCCGGTAGGTCGAGACCGTGTCCGGCGTGGTCTTCCGCTTAATCCCAATCGCTACGATCTTGACCGTTTCCCCGCCATCGAGCACCTGCTCGCGCAGCTGCGGGGTGACCTTGACGATCTTCCGCTCCCCGTGACGGATGACCTCGAACTCGAGTTCGCGGCCCGCGCTGACGGAGACGATTTTCTGAACGTCCTCGAAGGTCGCGATCTTCTCCTGGTCAATCCTGACGACCTCGTCGCCCACCTTGAAACCTGCGAGCGCCGCCGGGCCCTGAGGATCGAGTTCGTCAACCCGCGCCGCCGTCGAAGGTACGCCGTAGATGCCAAACCAGAAGGCAAAAATCAGGATGGCGAGAATGAAATTCGCGATCGGTCCTGCGGCAACAACAGCCGCGCGCTGCCAGACCGGCTTGGCATGGAATGAGCCCCGACGGTCTTCTTCGCTCATGCTCGCGATCTGCTCGCGCGATGGCACGCTGGCCGCGTTCTCATCGTCCATGAATTTTACATAGCCACCGAGCGGAACCCAGGCGAGGCGCCATCGCGTGCCGTGGCTGTCATTGAAGCCGGCGATCTCGCTTCCGAAGCCGATTGAAAAAACCTTCACCTTGACGCCGCACCAGCGCGCGACCAGAAAATGTCCAAGCTCATGAATAAATACCACCAGGGTGAGAACGAACAGAAACGGCAGCGCAAACATGATGCGCTCCCAGATGTCGGCCGCAATGGATGCAATCATGCTCTTTGAGACCTTTCTTGATCATGATCGGGGTGCTTCAATTGCAACCCGCACTAGCTCTTCAGAAACTGAACCGATTCTTGCGCCAGTCGTCGTGCTTCCCGGTCGATTTCAATGACTTCGTCGAGAGACTGGGGGGCATCGATCAAATGTCGTCCAGCCGCAGATTCTAATGTTTTCTCTACGATCCCAGCGATATCAAGGAAACCGCACTTGCCGTCAAGAAACGCTTCGACTGCAATTTCGTTGGCGGCATTGAGCACGGCTGCTGCGCCTCCTCCGGCGGAAAGGGCCTCGCGCGCGAGGCGCAGTGCTGGAAAGCGCTCTTCGTCGGGAACCTCAAACGTCAAGGTTGCAATCTTGATGAGGTCGAGGCGCTCGGTCGGCGCAGCCATGCGCTTAGGCCAAGAGAGCGCAACGGCAATCGGTGTGCGCATGTCGGGAGGCGATAAGTGCGCAAGGACCGACCCGTCTGTGAACGCAACCAAACAGTGCACGATGGACTGCGGGTGTACGACGACCCGTAGTTGATGCGGTTCGACAGGAAACAGATGATACGCTTCGATGAGTTCCAGTCCCTTGTTCATGAGCGTTGCCGAGTCAATGGTGATCTTTCGTCCCATTGCCCAGTTCGGATGCTTGAGCGCCATATCCGGTGTTGCGCTGGCGAGAGCTTCGCGCGTCCATGTCCGGAACGGGCCACCTGATGCCGTCAACGTGATGGTCTCGATCGCTGTCTGATCGGTCGAGCCGATGGCCTGGAACGCCGCCGAATGCTCGCTATCGACGGGCAAGAGTTCGGCACCCGCCTTCATCACCTCGCGCATGAAAACCTGGCCCGCCGAGACCAGACATTCCTTGTTGGCCAAGGCAATGCGCCGTCCTTGACGCACCGCCTCGAACGTGGGCCGCAGCCCCGCTGCGCCAACGATTGAGGCCATAACACAATCGGCTGTCGCAGCCGCTGCTTCAATGACCCCTTCTTCGCCTGCCAGGATCTTGATGCCTTTTCCGGATAGTGCGTCGGAGAGTTCGCGATAGCGGCGGCTATCGCTTATGGCTACGACTTCGGCTCCATGACGAAGCGCCAAATCCGCGAGCCTGGCGACATTGCTGCGCGCGGTCAGAGCAACGACCTGAAATGCCTCCGGATGACGCGAAATGAGATCGAGCGTGCTCAGCCCGACGGAGCCTGTCGCGCCAAGCACGCTGATGCGCCTGCGCGGGCCTACTGCATCTGCCGCCACTGTTTCACCTGCTAGCAATGTTGCAACCTGCGCCATCCGGTTAACTCACTGCCCCAGGAGGAGAGCCGCGGCGGGCGCCGAAGGATTGCGCACGAGAGCGAAGAGTGTAGCCGCAAGCGCCACCGCGACGATACTGTCCAACCGATCAAGCACGCCACCATGGCCCGGAATGAGGTTGCTGGCATCCTTTACTCCGTATCGGCGTTTGAGTGCCGATTCCGCGAGGTCGCCTCCTTGGGCAATCAATCCGAGAAGCAGACCAGCGATCGTTAGTCTCGGGATCGAAGCTCCCAAGTACTGGGCAAAAAAAGCTGCGGCGATTGCGCTTCCCGCTATTCCGCCGAGCAGCCCCGACCATGTCTTGTTTGGCGAGACCCACGGCCAAAGCTTGGGGCCGCCGATCCAGCGGCCGACAAAATAGGCTGCCGTATCGGTTACGGCTACAAGGGTCAGCAAGAATACGACGGCCCAAAACCCCAAAGGCTCATCGCCTCTGAACCAGAGTAGAGAAAGTGCAGGTAGCCCCGTATAAAGCACCCCAGCCGCCGAGAGCAGACTGCGCTCGCCGAATTGCAGCGGAATGAGCGTGATAGCCCCCGCGAGCAGGACCGCAGCCCCAAGAGCCGCATAACCAAGCGAGGCAAGTGCAAATGCCACGACGAGCGACGCAGCGTGAATCACGAAGGCGAGATCGAATTCCACTCCGCGCACGACGCGACCCCACTCCCAGCTCATCAATAAGCCCGCAACGAGCACCAGTGCGCCGAACGACTTGGGGCCGAGCCAAAGGGAGAAGAGTGAGATTGCCGCCAACACAACTCCAGAAATGAGTCGCAACCCAAATTCGCGCGAGGGCGAATGCGAATTCTCACATGCTGTTCCTGCCTCGTTATCCTGCATCAAGGACTCCCGAGGGGTTTACGCTCTTGGAAAGTCCGCCAAATCGCCGGTCGCGGTTCTTGAAAGTCGCGATCGCGGACTCAAGAGTTTCACGCCCGAAATCTGGCCAATAGATATCGATGAAAACCAGCTCTGCATAGGCGGCTTGCCAAAGCAGGAAATTGGAAAGGCGCATCTCCCCGCCGGTCCGGATGAGAAGGTCCGGATCAGGAACGGAACGCGTATCTAGCGCGTTCGAAATTCTCTCCGGCGTGATTTCCGATACGTCGATCCGCCCCTCGATGGCATCGCGCGCGAGATTACGAGCAACCTTGGCGATTTCGGCGCGTGAGCCGTAGTTGAAAGCAATAACCAGTGTCAGCCCCTTATTCGATGCGGTGAGATCACATGCTTCATCGATGAGAGCCAGCATCTCCGGTTCGACATTGTGACGTTCCCCGATAACCAAAATGCGCACGTTGTTGCGGTGCAGATCTGCAAGATCGCGGCGGATGAACCGCTTCATGAGCCCCATGAGATCGTCGACCTCCTCGCGGGGCCGTGACCAGTTCTCTGAAGAGAAACTGTAAAGAGTGAGATACGGAATCTCCAACTCGGTCGCTGCTTCGACCGTCCGGCGTACGGCATCAACCCCATAGCGATGGCCGACTGCACGCGGAAGGCCACGGCTCGCCGCCCAACGGCCATTCCCGTCCATAATAATGGCCACGTGGCGCGGCACCTCTGCCTGCCCCCTATCCATACCCGCGCTTGGGTTTTTGCTCCTCAACGGATCGTGGCTTCCCTGTCAAAGCCTCAACTAAGCGAAGCGGCTTACACCTTCTGAATTTCAGCCTCTTTCGCCTGTAGTGTCTGGTCAATCTCTCGAATGAGCTTATCCGTTAATTCCTGGACCTTGGCCGAGTTCTTATGGTGATCGTCCTGGCTCATCTTCCCGTCCTTTTCGAGCTTTTTGAGGAGATCCATAGCTTCACGGCGGACATTTCGTACAGTGACGCGATGCGATTCGGCGTATTTGTGGGCCTGCTTCACGAGCTCCTGGCGCCGCTCTGCAGTGGGAGCGGGAATGGGAAGACGGATTATCGCCCCATCGACGACGGGATTGACGCCGAGATTGGCCTCACGCAGCGCCTTGTCCACGGCTTGAACGTTGCTGCGGTCCCAAACCTGCACCGTAATCATACGTGGCTCCGGCACGCTGACGGTTGCCACTTGATTAACTGGCATCTTGGAGCCGTAGACGGTCACCTGAACGGGGTCCAGAAGATGTGCACTGGCGCGTCCGGTTCGAAGCCCCCCCAACTCCCTTTTCAGAGCCTCCAGCGAAGCGCGCATACGTTTTTCGACTTCACCGATATCGTAGACTGTGAGTGACATGAAACTTCCTCCGCGTCGGGGTATGCGAGCTGAACGTCTGCTGTCGGATTGCCGGCGGATTGAGCCGGTTACTGCTCTACCCCTCGATCACCGTGGCGCGAGCTGCGCCCCTCAAAACCTTGAGTAGGTTGCCGCTCTCCTCGATCGAAAACACAATTACCGGAAGTCGATTGTCGCGAGCAAGCGCGATTGCGGCCCCATCCATCACCTTGAGGTCACGGGCCAAAACCTCCGAGTAGCTTAGCTGGTCATAGCGTTGAGCATTCGGGTCTTTTTTGGGGTCCGTTGAGTAGACGCCGTCAACCTGGGTCGCTTTGGCGACCGCAGCGCAACCCATCTCCACGGCCCGCAGGGTGGCTGCCGTATCAGTGGTGAAGAAGGGATTCCCGGTGCCAGCGGCGAAGATGACGACGCGGCCCTTCTCCAGATGGTAGCGGGCGCGAGGCTGTACGAAAGGTTCGCAGACCGTCGGCATCGGAATGGCGGAAAGCACTCGGGCTTCGACGCCGGTCTGCTGCAACGCGTTCTGGAAGGCCAGCGCGTTCATCACTGTTGCCAGCATGCCCATATAGTCGGCGGTGGCACGGTCCATTCCCTTGGCTGCACCCTGCAAGCCGCGGAAGATGTTGCCACCGCCAACGACAATCGCGATCTGACATCCAGCCTCAACCGCCTCGGCGACATCCCGGGCAAGCCGGTCGACGACGGCGACATCGATGCCCGTTGTGCCTTTGCCCATAAGGGCTTCGCCAGAAAACTTGACAAGGAGCCGCTTGTATTTGAGGTCCGAGACTGCTTTGGCCATGACACTCAATCCCTGAATTGCGACTCGCTCTGCGACGTTTACAGGAAATCGGCCGGCAGAGGGTCCGGCCGGCCGCTTTCCTGAACAACAATTCCTTACTTTTTCTTGCTCGGTTTTTTTGCCGCGGAGGCCGCCTTGGTTGTGGGCACTTCCTTGTTCTGTTCGGCAGGCTTTGCCGCAGCACCTGCTGCCTTCGCAACCTCCGCAGCAAAATCCTCCTGCTTCTTCTCGATGCCTTCGCCCAGCGCATACCGCACAAAACCGGCCACTTTGATCGGTGCTCCAGCCGACTTCTCGGCCTCCTTCAGAGCTTGCGCCACCGACTTCGCTTCATCCATGACGAAGCTCTGATCCAGAAGACAACTTTCCTTCGCATATGTCTTCATCGCGCTTTCGGCGATCTTCTCGAGGACATGTGGGGGCTTTCCGGCATTCTTCTCCGTGACGATTGCCTTTTCGCGCGCCAGGATGTCGGCGGGCACGCCGGCAAGATCGAGTGCCACAGGGCTACGAGCGGCAACGTGCATGGCAAGCTGCTTGCCGATCTCGGCGAGTTTCGCAGGGTCTCCCGTGCTCTCGAGCGCAACAAGAACGCCGATTTTTCCCAGTCCATCGGCAGCTTTCGAGTGGATGTATTCTGCAACCAGGCCCTTACTCACCGAAAGAGTTGCCGTCCGGCGCACACCCATATTCTCGCCGATTGTCGCCACCGCGTCCTTGACGTGGGCCTCAACGGTCGACGGCGTGCCGGGAAATTTAGATGCGAGAAGAGCTGCGAGATCCCCCTTGGCCTTCGGAGCAATCGAAGCGATCTTGCGCACCATATCTTGGAACTGATCGTTCCTCGCCACGAAATCGGTTTCTGAATTGACTTCGACAACGGCTCCGACATTGCCTTCGGCCACCACGCCGATGAGGCCCTGTGCCGCGATGCGATCCGACTTCTTGGCCGCTTTCGAAAGACCCTTCTTGCGCAACCAATCGATGGCCCCTTCCATGTCACCATTGGTCTCGGTCAGGGCCTGCTTGCAATCCATCATGCCTGCGCCGGTTTTCTCGCGCAGATCCTTCACCATGCTTGCGGTAACTGTGCTCATGGACTCTCCTTCGGCCCTCGTGGGCGTATGATCAATGCTTAGTATGCGCGACGTTGAGACCCTTTCCTGCCTATCGCGATTAACACACGAAAGACGGTTGGGCCTTCTCGTCTCCGCGTCCGATTAGGCGGTGGCGGCGTCCACCAGCTTCTTCGCCGCAGCTACCCAGCCTTCCTGTTCGATCTGCCCCTTGAGCTTCAGCTTACGATCGAGCGCTGCCATGTTGTCGGCATCCAAATCGGCGATCTGCCAGAAATGGAACACGCCGGCATCGTTGAGCTTCTGCTCGAGCTTGACGGTAATTCCGGGAATGCGCTTGAGGTCGTC
>CAZSNH010000028.1:0-13145 GCA_964607855.1 uncultured Hyphomicrobium sp.
GGTGTGGGGGGAATGTGTTTGCGACACCACTATGTCCGCCGGCGGCGAAAAAAGCGCTTGGCCGGCAGCAACATGCGCCTGCTTCAGATCCGCCTCGCGCAGTCCGCTGGCGCAACGCTGGCCCCGGATCGCCGACCAATCATCTCCTAGACAACCTCTGCTGCGCTGCCGTGCTCCCCACCTCCGTCATCGGACACAGAATCTCAGTCATGACCCACTGAGGAGCCCAAAACAATGTCGTCTGTTCGTATCGAGCGCGTACCGGTTCAATTCCTCGGTCTCGGCATTTTTGGGTTTGATCATCTTCAGCTCGTGTACGAGCGCCCCGGCTTGGACGGCGAGCTGCAGGAGGACTGGTTCGTCCTCGAAGGGGTTCGCGATGCGGGCGCATCGGGATCGACGGTCGGCGTTATTGGAACCGACGGCATCACTACGCTATCGGAGGCCAACGGCGGCAAGACAGGTGATGAGCTTTCGAGCGAAATCGGAACACCAGCCATTCGCGGCTCGCGCGAAGTCGTTGGCGATGCGAATGCTCTCTCGGCTTGGAACACCATGGCGACGTTCGGGGCCGACCTCGATGCCCAGCGGCTGCCTTACGTCGGATTAAGCGCTGGCCTGATCGCAGTGCCCATCGTTACGTCGTCATCAGTCGCGAGCACGCTGCTTTATCATATTGGAATCGACATCGCCCAGGTAATGCCGGCCGGCATGGGCTTCTCTCCCGGCTGGCAAACACTTCTCGGCACGAGCGGTTCAGATACGCTCGCAATCGGCGGCAGCTTCGATACCATCCTCGGTGGGGCCGGTAACGATACGCTTTCGGGCAGCAATTCGGCCTCCAAGATCGACCGCCTGCATGGCGGCTCGGGCGACGATACGTTCATGTGGAGTGAGGGCGACAACGTCTATCACGGTGGCCAGATCGGTCTCGACTACAGCAAGGACGGCATCGACACCGTCAATTATTCCGGTGTCGGCACGGTTCGCATCGAGTTCAATGCCGACTACATCCCGCATAGGACGGCGACGTTCTATGCCTATCACGACACGGGAACGGACCGCCTGCTTTCCATCGAGGCCATCGAGTGGGATACCGAGAGCGACACGATCGAGGTTGGTGAAGGCGTCCATCTTATCGACGACAGCATCAAGCTCAAACTCGGCGGCGAGGATGCCGCGGGCCAAGGCGACAAGATAAGCTTTCCGAATTCCAATTCGGCTCTCATTGTCAACGCTGCGGCCGATGGTTCTCTCGTCGTTCAGGAAGTGGGAAAATCGCTCGCCGATCGCGGTCTCTATTTCGAATCGGCCGAGTGGTTTCAGGGCTCCAAGGTCGGGGACAGCATTTATTTGACACCAACGCTGCGCGGCGCCGAAGGCGGCGAAGGCGACGACATTCTCGATGCGCGGCTCGTTACGCCGTTCAGTGGCCTCAGCCCAGCTGGGTACGATGCCGAGCTTTTGGGCGGGGCCGGCAACGACACCATCGTGAGCGGGGCGGGACGGACGCTTGCCACCGGCGGGTCGGGGTCTGACCGCTTCGTCGTCTCGACCATCACGCCGTTCGAGGCCACGAGCCCCATTGAGTTTGTGATTGCGGACGCCACCGTGGACGACCGGCTTTTCGTCACCTACGGGCCCTTCGCGAACATCATCACGGACTTCGAGACTTCTCAGCTGATGCCGCTGCTCGGCGCGATGGCACAGATTCCTGGAGCTGCGAGTTTTTCAGATCTGCCGCAGAATCTCGGACCCTGGGACTCAAGCTCAGGCACCCGCAGCGACTATTTTGCATTCGAGTGGCAGCTTCAGCAGGACATTCACTTCAGCAGCGACCAGACGAACGGTGTCATCGATTTCATCGGCAACATTTTCTACAACCGCGATGGTGCCGATCTACTCATCCACATCTTCTTCGGGACGCCGTTCACAATCGTCGAGGAAGGCAACGACGGCGAGCCATGGGAGCACACCGTCAACCTTTCCTTCCCGGAAACCGAGACGATCGTTCGCGTCAAGAATTTCACGCAAGGCGATCTCGGTATCTTGTTCTACGATCCCGGCACGCCGACCGTGATCGATGTCGAGACCGACCACGGCACATATTCGGTATTCGATTATCCGAACTGGGATGCGGCTGTGCTCGCCATGACGGCGGGTGGGGTCATGGAGGCCCCGCTCCCGGTGCGACCTGATGCTCCTCAATATGTACCGGCGACGCCGCCGGCCGGTCAGGAGCCAACCCTTATCTCGGGAACGGAGGGTGACGACATCATCGCGGCCTCCGCGAGCGCTGCGGAAATCAACGCCGGCGCCGGCAATGACACTATCGAAGGGGGCGCCGGCGACGACCTCATCGACGGCGGCAGCGGAGATGACCAAATGAGGGGTGGGGCCGGTCATGACACCTATGTCGTCGACGCGGCGGGCGACGTCGTCATTGAAACGGCAGGGGGCGGCCGCGATCTCGTCGTTGCGACGGTGAGCACGATACTTTGGGATCACGTGGAGAACCTCGAGCTTTTGGGCGGAGCCGTCTCCGGCACAGGTAACGGTCTCGATAACCGCATCACCGGCACTGAAGGCGGCAACATTCTCATCGGATTCGGGGGCAATGATGTCCTATTCGGCGGTCAGGGTAACGACATTCTCGACGGGGGCGAAGGAAGCGATCGCTTCATCTACGCGCTGGGCGATGGTGACGACCTCATTCGCGATACCGGTCTCGAAGCAGACGTGAATACGCTGTCGCTGCTTGGTGTCGCGGCGCAAGACGTATCGCTCTTCCGCCTAGCGCCGACGCCCTCTCACCTCGTGCTTGGCCTGCCCGACGGCGCCCACATTACAATCGAGAACTACTTCGTTACTGCGGGAGCCAACATCGATCGCGTTGTATTCGAGCTCGGCCCAACTTGGGAGGCAGATGAACTCAACGCGCGTGCGGCTGCTGCTCCCACTCTGATCAACGATCAGCCCCAGTCTATGGATGACTTCGGGTTTGGTGTTAGCTCGGGTTCCGTGGTCATTCCCGCGAGCGTCCTTCTCGCCAACGATCGAGATGGCGATGGCGGTACGCTGACCATTGTGTCGCTTAGCGACGTCAGCGCCGGCGCGGACGCGACCATCACGGCAGACGGCGATGTCGCTCTTTCGACCCCTCCGGGTTTCGAAGGCATCGTGAGGTTCCGCTACACCGCTTCGGACGGACAAGGCGGAATTTCATCGGCACTTGCCGAGATTGCCGTCTTCCCAAATCTCGCACCCGTCGTTTCGGGGATCATCCCTGACCAGACCTCGCCTGAGGATAATTCGTGGAGCTATGTGCTTCCGCCGGGCCTCTTTGCCGATCCGGAAGGCGAGATCTTAACGCTTTCGGCACGACTAGCTGGCGGAGCAGGGCTGCCCGCTTGGCTTTCATTTGACGGCGAGACCGGAACCTTCTCGGGGACACCGCCCCAGAACTTTAGCGGCGCGCTCGCTATCGAGGTCACAGCTTCCGACGGTCTCGTCAATTCGACCGCGGTCTTCACGCTTGTCGTTACACCTGTCAACGACGCGCCTGTACTTGTCGCAGATGGTGTATTTGACGCTGAAACGGGAACGCCCCTTACGATAGCTGCCGCAGCCCTTCTCGCAAACGACAGCGACGTCGAAGGCGACACCCTCTCTATCGTCTCGGTTCAGGATGCCATGAATGGCACCGTTGTTCTGGACGCACTTGGCAATCCTGTATTCACGCCTAGCGCTGGTTATCAGGGACCAGCGGCATTCACTTACACGGCGAGCGACGGCAATGGCGGAATCTCGACCGCAGGTGTTGCGATCAACGTCGGCGGCGGCGCGGGCGGTCTTGTCATCATTGGAACCGCATTGGCCGAAGCACTTACGGGTTCCGGCGGCAATGACACGATCGAGGGCCGCGGCGGCAACGACTTTCTGTCAGGACTTGACGGCGACGACACGTTCCTCTCGTGGCTGGCTTCGACGGGCTCGACACATATGACGGCGGGACAGGCTATGATCGCATCGCAGGCGGCGCCGGCAACGACACGATCGGTCTCCTCAACGGCTCGTCGAGCCTTCTTGCGGTGGAAGAAATCGACGGCGGACCCGGATTTGACGTTCTGCGCCTCGGAGGAGGGGACGACATCCTCGATCTATCGCTTATCACCATGACGGGGATCGAGGAAATCCGCGCCCTCGCAGGCAACGACACCGTCTTCGGCTCGGCTTCCGACGACATAATCAGTGGCGGCGGCGGTAACGACAGGCTCTGGGGAGGGGCAGGCAACGACACGTTCCTCGTCGTCAATGCCAGTGGCCTTGATATGCTCGACGGCGGCGCAGGCTTTGACCAGGTGATCGGCAGTTCAGGCAACGACACGATCGGCCTTCTCAACGGCTCGGCGAGCCTATCCGGCATCGAGCTGCTCGACGGAGGGGCCGGTTTCGATATCCTCCGGCTTTCCTCTCAGAGCGATATCCTCGATCTCTCGCTCCTCACGGTGACGGGAATCGAGGAAACTCGTGGTCTCGGAGGGAATGACCAGATCACCGGAACTGCGTCCGGCGATCGCATAAATGGTGGCGCCGGGAACGACATTCTCTCCGGAGGCACAGGCAACGACATCTTCCTCGTCACCGGCAACGGCGGGGCGGATAGTTACGATGGCGGCGACGGCTTCGATAGGATAGAGGGCAGCGCAGGTAATGACACGATCGGCCTCCTTCGGGGATCGCAGAGCCTCATCGGTATTGAGGCCATCGATGGGGGAGATGGAACAGACACGCTGCGCCTTACCACAGGCGACGATGTCCTGGATATGTCCAGCCTCTCGGTAAGCGGGATCGAGCTCGTGAACGCGCTCGCGGGCAACGACATCATAACCGCGAGCGCTGCCAGCGACATCCTCCGGGGCGGGGGCGGCAATGATACGTTCATTTTCAAGGCTGGCACAGCCAACGACGTCATTCTCGATTTCCAGCGGGGGACGATTGCCAATCCGTCGATCGATGTCATTGATCTTAGCGATTATGGCTTTGCCGATTTCTCCGCGCTCATGGCGGTAACTGCGCTTGATGGGGCGGATGCCGTGATAACACTCGGAGCCGGTTCGAGCCTTCGGATAACGGGCATTGCGCCCGCGCAGCTCAGACCCGACGATTTCCTCCTCGTCTGACGATCAGGGCTAGGCGGAGTGTTGTCAGCGGGGCAGGATGGCCGGCATCGGTTTTCAATAGGTCCGCGATGGGGCTCATTCAAGCAGCTACCTGGTTCCGCCGGGGTCGTCCGGTATTGATCATAATCGGCGCGGGCTTCTGCCTCGTCACAATTCGTTGCGCGCTGGCTGGCGACATTGAGCAAGCGGTAAGTGAGTGCGATGCGCCCTTGGCCTTTACCGCCACCGTCACTCGCGTGATCGATGCCGAAACCGTCGAACTCGACAGTGGACAAGTGGTGCGTCTCATCGGCAGCCTGGCACCGCGCGCGCCGATTAACGTGGCCGCGCATGCGGCGTGGCCACCCGAAATGGCAGCCGAGACAGCCCTCAAAAGTCTGGTTCTCGGACATGAAGTGGCGATTCACGCGCACGCAACTGGCAAGGATCGCTTCGGACGTCTTTTGGCGCAGATTTACGTCAAGGACTCGGGCGACCCGATCTGGGTCCAAGGCCGGCTTATTTCCGAGGGGCACGGGCGTGCCTACGGCTTGCCGGGGCTCTCATCGTGTTTAGAGCCTCTCGTTGCGCGAGAGCGTGCGGCGCGGCTCGAGGAGCGCGGGCTCTGGAAGCTCTCCGTATACCGTCCGCGCGACGCTCGAGAGACATTCGAGCTGCTGCGTCTTCGATCAACGTTCCAGATCGTCGAAGGTACGGTTGCAAATGTCGCCAACATAAGAGGTGCCATCTATCTCAATTTCGGCACTAATTGGCGCACCGACTTTACGGTATTCGTGCCGTCAGCTGCAGTAACTCTTGCGTTCGGGTCTGCAGACGCATTGATGGGGCTTCGCGGAAAGAAGATCCGGGTTCGCGGCTGGATCAAGCAGCGCAATGGGCCTCAGATCGAGGTGACGCATCGCGCCGAAATCGAGTCCCTCAACACGGATGAAAATTGAGAACGCCCGGCTCGATGGCGAACCGGGCGTTCTCGTTTTTCTTACGCTATGCGATTTGCGCTCGAGGATCAGGCAGCCTGAGCGTCGTCCCCGTCCCCATCCTCAGCCATCCTGCGCCCGCGAGCGCTCTTGGAGAGGATGTCGGTGATCCTCTGAACCGCCCCGCGCCCATCGAGCTTCTCGACGGCCGCAATCTCGCGAGCCATGCGGTCGAGGGCATCCTCGTAAAGCTGGCGCTCGGAGTACGACTGCTCGGGCTGGGCCTCGGAGCGGTAGAGATCGCGCACGACCTCTGCGATCGAGACCAGATCGCCTGAATTGATCTTGGCAACATACTCCTGAGCACGCCGGCTCCACATCGTGCGCTTGATGCGGGCGCGGCCTTTCAAGGTATCCATTGCCTTCTTAACAATGCCATCGTCGGCGAGTTTGCGCATGCCGACGCTCGCCAGCTTGCCCGTCGGAACGCGAAGCGTGAGCTTCTCTTTATCGAAATTGATGACAAAGAGTTCAAGCGCCATACCGGCGATCTCCTGCTCCTCAATGCCGATAATGCGGCCGACGCCATGGGCCGGATAGACGATGTATTCGTTCGTCTTGAAGCCGTGGCGCTGGTTGACGGGCTTCCTCGGTCCGGCTGCGGCCGGAGCGGTTGCCGGAAGCTGACGGGTAGCCGCGGTCCGTTCGGCAATGGCCTTGGGCGTCGCTGGAGCAGCAACGGGAGCCGTGATCTTCGGCGCAGCGCCCGTCTTGGCAAGCGCGGCCGAGGCGGCCTTAAACTTGTTGATCGTCGAAATAGGCGTCGTGCCGGGGCGTGCGGCGGAGCTTGGTGCTGCCTTCGCCAGAACCGATGCCGCCGCCGATTTCGCGGCCGTCGGCTTGCCGATCAGAATGGGCTTCACCTCCGCAGGCTTCTTGGCGCCTGCAGCCGGCGCCTGCCTCAGGCCTTGAGCCTTTGGCAGCGAAGAAACAGGGCTCTTGGCCGTGGCGAGGGGTGCCGCAACGGATTTCTTGCCAAACTTGCTTGTTGCCGCCGAAGCGGCGGTGATCTTAGTGGCGCGGGAAGCGACTGGCGCATCGATCTTTTTCGCTGCGGCCGGCGAGATGGCCCCCTTCTTGGAAGCAACGGCGACGGGCTTCGATGCCTTCGTCTTCGCCTGCACTTTTGTCTTCTGCGCCATCGACTTTCTCACTCTCTTCCCAACGCTGTCGTGCGGATCCGGGGACCCATCACGCCGGCTCCGTTTGGACAGGAAGCCGGATTTCTTGCTCGCTCGTCGAGCACGACTTAATCTCTAGGCCGCACGAACCGACCCCCCCTTCAACCAACTGGAGCAGGGGCGTTTCTTACAATCCGTCCTATGTCAGGGTCGGCTGCTTCGTGATCGTCGCGGCACTTCGAGGGTTGGCGGCAAGATTACCGCACAAACATAACCGCCCAGGACCGGCCATTGCCTCCAAATCCGTTCCTGGTCGGTTCTCAGCCATGCTCTTAAAAAATGTATAACACATTTTTCACGGAAAATGAAGGGCACATAGGTTAACGGTAACCACCCCATGAATTAACAAGATTAAGGTGGCGGCTGTTTAGGATTATACAAGATCTCGCGACAATATTGTCCAGTATTAATTCAGTATAGATATGAGTTAATCTCCTGATCCGGGTTCAGAAGAGAAGTACTTATTGAACTTATCCTCCTCATCTTTATATTTGTCTGCGTCGTCCGGGTGTGGTTTCTGGGCGGTGATATTCGGCCACTTTTCCGAATACTCACGGTTAAGAGCGAGCCACTTCTCTAATCCTGGTTCTGTGTCCGGTTTAATGGCATCGACCGGGCACTCGGGCTCACAGACGCCACAGTCAATACACTCGTCTGGGTGGATGACGAGCATATTCTCCCCTTCGTAGAAGCAATCGACCGGGCAGACTTCCACGCAGTCCGTATATTTACACTTGATGCACTTCTCATTGACGACGTAGGTCATTCATTCCGTCCAATTCGCTGGCAAAGCGTTCTTTCAGAGCCTACTTCCGACCGGGTTCGTGCGTCCACGCGCGTTAGTGTCCCCCCAGGAGGCGAAGAATCCTGCGACGATCGCGCTTGGTGGGACGCCCGGCCCCCCTCGGGCGATATCCGGGGGCCTCTGACGCAGGCCCAGAGATTGGGCCACGTTGAAGTTGCTCGCCAGCAGACATGGTTCGAACCGGGCGTTCTGTCAATTCCTCGTAGAGAGAGGCTGCTTCCATTGTCGGCCCACGTCTCTTTCCGGGGGCAAGAACACGAAATATGCGTACCGTGCGCTGGGCAGAGGACGTGACGACATCGCCAGGCTTTACAACCTGGCTCGGCTTTTCGGTCCGGACGCGGTTGATGCGGATCTTGCCTTGGGCAACGAGACCCGCAGCCAGCGTTCTCGATTTCACGATGCGTGCGAACCAGAGCCACTTGTCGATGCGTTGAGCCTCCTTGGACTCGACGGCGACTTCCTTTTCGGGTCCCGTTTCCGCCGACGGCGTCATGGCGATTTCACCTCTTTCATCTTTTTCTCAAGCACGTCACGTAGAGCGCCGAGCGAGGCAAAGGGAGAGTCGGGGTCAACGGAGGTCTTTCTCTGTGGCGAAGCCGAAGTGGTGCTCCGGTTGAAACGCTCGTCCGGGCCGCTGCGGTTGCTGTTGTTTCTCCCGTCTTGCTTGGGATCGGCCCGTCCCCCAGGCTGACCCTTCTGATGAGGCTTGTTTCGACGGTGATGACGCTCCCGCCCTTGATTCGTCAATTCCGCCGATGGCGGCTCTCCTGCGATTGAGGCAGGTGGGTTAAAGGTCTCGTTGGATCGCTCCGCAGTGGACTGCGGTATATGCCCCTTCCGGCCATGTCGCCGCTTGTGGCCGCGGCTCTTGCCGTGCGGCCGTTCGGATTTGTCCATGTCATCGTGACGATGGTGCCGCTTGGGCCGCCAGACGTCCTCGAACTTCGTCTCTGCAGGTTCAGTTGCGGCTGGCGCCGCAGTTTCGCTCGCCATGGCCGAGGTCTCGGCCGGCACGGGAGACGCTTCCGGACCCGCCTGAGCCGGCGTTAACTGCACAGGTTCCGACTTAACCGGACGCCGGTCCAACCGGAAACCGAGAGACTTGAGCACGTTTCCGAGTTCCTCGGGCGAGCATCCCAGAAGCGACATCATTTCGGGCGTTGTCGTGAAGCCGCCATCGCCTGTCGAGCCCTTGGGCGGGGTTGCTTCGCTGCCGGCGCTTTGGCGCCAAGCCAAGAGGGGGCGGATTACGTCGGCAAGGCGCTCCAGGATGTCGATTCGCACGGCTCGTGGCCCGCAGAGGTGGAATCCGCAAGCCCGGTAGAAAACCTCCGGAATGTTCGGGTTGGCGGCAATCGAGGTCAAGCCGGCCCGGGGTGGCTCGGGCATTGCCTCTCCAGTACCGGCCGCGTGCTTCAATCCCCAAAGCGCGAGCGTAAGCTCGATCGAAGCGGGCTTCAAAAGAAGCGGAAAGTAGATGTTGAAGGCGCCGAAGCGAACCCCATACTTGCGCAGTTGCGCGCGCGCACCCTGATCAAGACTCTTGATCTCATCGGCGACGGTCTCTCGCTTCAGGATGCCGAAATTCTCACCCAGCCGAAATGCAATACCGCGGGCTAGTCCCGTTACGTCCTCCGCGGAGGTCACCTCAACGAGCGGTTTCAATTTCTCAGCGATGGTCTGGCTAATCCACGACTCCAATCGCGCCTGAAGCTTTTCGCGGTCCGGTTGGGAGAGATGCTCGTCTGCGAGCAATATGACCGCCGGCTTTAGCGGAGCCTCCGTTGCTTCGAGCCTCGCGATTTCAGATTCATTCCAGATAATGGTTCCCTTGCGAGAGAGCTTGAAAGCATCGGGCTTTGCCGCAGCGACACGCCGGGCGCGCACAGCGAGCTCTCGCGAGAGCACCTGCGCTGCGGCATGGCGGCTCGCCCTTCCTTGCAACCCTTCGGCTTGCGTGTCGGGCGAGAAGCAGAAGCCATTCAGCTTTCCGACGAAGTGCTTCTCGACGTAAATGGAACCGTCGTCGTTGATCTCTGCGGTCAATTCTTCCTTGTCGCGCAGGCCTTTCATGAGAGCGCTGGTCTTTTGATCGACGAATCTCTGCGTCAGGCATTCATGGAGGGCATCCGACAAGCTGTCTTCGATGGCTCTTGTCTTTCCCTGCCAATGCTCGTGGTCCTTGAGCCAGTCGGTTCGGTTCGAAACGAATGTCCAGGTGCGAATATGCGCAATGCGATTGGAAAGCGTGTCGATATCTCCGTCCGTCCGGTCAGCGAAGGCGACCTGCTTGGCAAACCAATCTTCCGGGACGCGACCGTCTGGTCCCATGAGGAATTTGTAAATCGTCGAGACAAGCTCGGCATGGTTGGAGCCTGAGATCTTGCGATAGTCGGGGATCTGGCAGACCTCCCATAGCCGCATGACGGCGGCCGGCGTCGTGGCATATCCCGCTACCTCAGAATCGCTGGCCACGGTCTCGAGCGCGGCCACATCGTCCGCCATTCGTGCGCGCGCAAGCCGTGGCTCGCCTGGCATCTGGCGCAAGCTGTCTCGCAGCCGATTAAGGGTCGTGAAGTCGAGGTTCCGGTTGCGCCATTGCAGCGTCCGGACGGGGTCGAATGTGTGCGTTTCGAGGCGCTCGATGATATCGGCGTCGAGCGGCTCGCACGAGCCTGTCACGCCGAAGGTGCCGTCATTCATATGCCGTCCCGCGCGGCCGGCGATCTGGCCAAGTTCGCCCGGTGTCAGATTGCGATGGTTCTGGCCATCGAATTTTCGCACGGACGAAAAGGCGACGTGGTCCACGTCAAGGTTGAGCCCCATACCGATAGCGTCGGTGGCAACGAGGAAATCGACATCACCCGACTGATAGAGAGCGACCTGAGCATTTCGGGTGCGCGGGGAGAGTGCGCCGAGAACGACGGCCGTGCCGCCACGCTGCCGGCGAATAAGCTCTGCGATCGAGTAGACGTCGTTGGCCGAGAACGCCACGACGGCCGTGCGCGCGGGAAGACGTGTGATCTTCTTTTCTCCGGCGTAGGTGAGCTTGGAGAAGCGCGTGCGGGTAACGAAATTGGCCCCCGGTATGAGATCCGAGATGGCATCTCGCATCGTCTGGGCGCCGAGAAGAAAGGTCTCGGACCGGCCCCGAGTGTGCAATAGCCGGTCCGTGAAGACGTGCCCGCGCTCGAGATCGGCGGCGAGCTGGATTTCGTCTATGGCGAGAAAGTCGACGTCGATGTCTCGCGGCATCGCCTCGACGGTTGCAACCCAATAGCGGGCACGTTCCGGTTTTATCTTCTCTTCGCCGGTGATGAGCGCGACTTTTTCCGCTCCGACGCGGGATGCGATCTTGTCGTACACCTCGCGTGCCAGGAGGCGTAGCGGCAGACCAATCATACCGCTATCGTGGCCCAGCAATCGCTCAATAGCGAGATGCGTTTTGCCGGTATTTGTCGGGCCCAGAACGGCCGTCACGTTCCGGATACGCGATTCGAAGTCGCTGGCCATTGCCCACGGAACTCCCTAACTCAATTTGTCCCTGGCATTACATTGTGAGTGGCGGAGATCAAGTGCTACTTCAAGAGGGTTCCATGTTTCAAAGCGAACGCCCGCCAATTGGCGGGCGTCGGAAAATTGACGAAGTTGTGGAACGGTGGCGGAATGTGTGAACCCCTCAGTCGCTGGCCGCTGCAATCTTGTCGCGATCAGGCGTGCTGATCTTGATGTGCTCGGCCGCGAGGATCGCATCTCCGGCCATTGTTGGAATGACGACCTTGTGAGGCACCATGAGACGGGCCGCAGGGATGGAACGGAAGGAAATCTCTATTCCCGTGTTCTGTACAAGCGCACGCGTTTCGTCGTTATTGCGGTAACCGGCAATCGGCGTGTACTTGATCCTGCAGACGGTTGCCTGGGCCACATGAATGTCAGCAATCGGCTCCTGGCGTACGTAGGAGAGCGAAAGGTCGAAGCGCTGCTTGCCGTCGAATATTGCGAGCTTCTTGCCGCAGGGCTTCGCCGCATCGGTGCGAGTGAGAGCCATGATGGCGCTCAAGGGATCGAGAACTCCCGCGAGATGTGAGCGTTCGAGCGGCACCGTATCAGGCGCCAAATACGTCAGTGGCTCGACGGCGAGCGTGTTCACAGCCTTGCCATCGAACCCCATCTCGACCGAGCCGTTGCTGGTGGTGCTCGTGTACTCGAAGCGATAGTCCCGCGGCTTGAACGTGCTCTGGGAGATTATGCCCGAGGAATTGGTGACGCCGCGCCATGTGAATGCCCCGAGGAGGGCCGAAATATTGACGTCGCTCGTTACCGTGTAGCCCGTGGCGGCGGTTTCGGCGGCAAAATCGAGGCTCCCCAAATCGAATCCATTGAGGCTGATGCTATAGCGGGCCTGAATTCGCGCGGGAGGGATGTCGGCGGGTGCCTTCAGAATGGCAGGATTGCAAAGCGCACTGCTGCTGAAAACCACAACCGCGGCCGGTAAGAACCAAAACATGACGCGAGAAAGCGACTTATACTGCATGAGACTTCATTCCCATCGAACGCGGGATGCCGCTCCTTTTGGGGGCGTGGCACTGCGACCTTGACACAACTTCGTAGGTAGAGATTGCCGGAGATCGGTAAAGAAATTGCTGCCAAGTGACCGGTTTTGGAACAATTTGGCGCGGGGTCGCCGGGACGGCCCGCGCCGGGGCGCGCTTGACGCCGTCGGTCCTACCGGTATAGGAGAGCGCTCAGTTTCGCTGGGTTTAGCTCCGGCGAGCTTATCCCAAGAGAATTCGGGACAGAAAAGCCTTTGAGCGGCAGAGGTTACGAGTCGCAGTGGCTTGCGGTTCCAGTATCGAGATCAACACAAGGGCACCTGGAGAACATCGATGACAAGGCGCTGCGAATTAACCGGCACGCTGCCGCTCTCCGGCCAGCTCAAGAGCCATGCTGAAAACAAGACGAAGCGTAAGTTCCGCCCAAATCTGGTGGATGTGAC
>CAZSNH010000029.1:0-13056 GCA_964607855.1 uncultured Hyphomicrobium sp.
GAGTTTCTCTGCTCCCGAAAGTGCCGCGATGGCCACCGTGAAGATGGGTGTCGTCGAGAAGATGAGGGTCAACAGCCCGGCATCAATATGCTTCGACACCAAAAACGTGATGAGGAGAGGGGCCGCGTATTCGGCCGCACCATTGATCATCATGAAGGGAAGATTTCGCCGGACGTTTCTCATGGGACGGCGCTGGATCAACAGTGTCACGCCGAGCACTGCGGCGATCGCGCCCAGCATGGCGCCGAGTGAGGCGGCTTCGGGAGCGCCATTCTGGGTGAGGAGCTTGATGATGGGTGGTTGAAGCCCCCAGAGCAGACCGACGCAAACAAGCACGATTGCATGTTTGATGCGCGTCGTTGCGGCGAGGGCAACGGGTACTCTCCGGCCGGCTCCGGGCACGCCTACGTCTTCTGGGAGCCTGGACATGTGGAAAATCCGTTTTGCTCGGAGCTGCAAGATGCGTGAAGAAGTATCAATACTTCGCTTTGATGAGCCCCCGGTACCTCATTAGCGAGCCGGGGGCAAGTTCAGCGGCAAGCACGCGCCGCAAATCGACGGGACCTGGAAAGAGAATTTGTCCGGGCGGCACCGGCTTGAATCCGAAACGGCCATAGTAGGGTTCGTCTCCGACCAGAACGACGAGTTGTTTTCCGGCTGCTCGCGCGCCCTCGAGTGCCTCGGCAACGAGTCGTCTGCCGATGCCGAGGCCAACGAGATTGGGGTCGACCGCGAGCGGACCCAAAAGGAGTGCTCCCCCTTCGCCGCCGATCGTGATTTCTGTGAGACGGATGGCGGCCACTAATGTTTCGCCCGCGTATGCAACGCGGCAGAACGGTGTGATGTCCTCCGTGCCTTCGCGAACGCGATAAGCCGCCCGGGCAAACCTTCCCGGACCAAATGCCTTGTCGTGGAGCTTGGAAATGGAATCCGCATCGGATGTATTGGCGGCCCGGGTGATCACGTTGGAAAGCATGGAGTGCGCGTCTGCCGTTCAGTCATCTGGGAGCTCAATGGGCTCTTAAGGGGGGTCTCACACCATTTGTGGGCTTCGGGTCAAGTGTTCACACTGGGATTTACCATGTGCGGGAGCGCGGTTTTTTCTGCAAGATCTCGAGTATTCGGTCTCGGGTCGGACGATTGATTTCGGTTGGAAGGTCGTCGCCGGAGACGAAACGCTGCTCGGCAATTTCCCGTGACGGCGGTGGAACTTCTGGTTGGTGCCAGTCACGGATCAGAAAGAGCGCAATATGATCGCCGGGGAAGTAGGATGAATTGGAGTAGAGCCCGTAGAGTTCGGGTTCGCCCAAAAGATGCACACCGGCCTCTTCCTGAAGCTCGCGCGTGAGCGCCTCGAATACCGATTCACCCTTCTCAACACCGCCGCCTGGGAAGTGCCATCCCGGCCGGTAGGTGTGGCGGACAAGGAGTATCCTTTGTGAAGAATCGATAACGCAGCCCTGAGCGCCGAGTGTGAGGCTGCGTGTCAGCCGCCAATAGCGCTGGAGTATGCGCGTCGTGAGGGTTTTGGTGGGCCCATGCCCGCTCATGAATTTGCTCCGATCAATCCCTGGTTTCACGCCGTTCGGAACTTTTGGCAACTCATTCCAGCGCGGGGATGCTAATAAAAGTGCAATAGAGAATCGACGGCCACATATGACCGAAAACTTTACGATTGCACACATCTCGGACGTCCATCTCTCCCCAATCGAGGGGTTCCTTCCCCGTTATTGGAACGTCAAGCGGGCGCTGGGGTATCTCAATTGGCATCGCGGACGACGGTGGATCCACCAGAGACCCATCGCCGATGAGATCGCCGCCGACGCACTTCGCCATGAGCCCGATCATGTGGTGGTTACGGGGGATCTCGCGAACCTCGGCCTTCCTGGCGAATATGATGCCGCCTTCTCTTGGCTTGCCGGGCTCGGGCCGCCGGAGCGCGTCAGCGTCGTGCCCGGAAATCATGATATCTATACGGCAAGAATGCACGGCGCCTCGTGCATCGAGAGATGGCGCACCTTCATGGAGTCCAATCCTGCGGGCAGCGCGATTGCGGGAAACTGCGCAGCGAGATTTCCATACGTGCGCATCTTCGGTGGTATTGCCATCATCGGCCTGAACTCCGCGGTTCCGACGCCGCCTTTCGTAGCCGCAGGCAGGGTTGGCGATGAGCAACTGGCGCGTCTTGCCCGAGTGCTCGATGCTTGCTCTGATCAAGGCCTTACGCGCCTCATCCTCATCCATCACCCTCCTTTGCCTGGCCTTGCACCGCCGCGCCGGGCTCTCGAGGACGCAGCAGCTCTTGCCCGTGTTCTCGACGAACACGGCGCCGAGCTGGTGCTTCATGGCCATAACCATCGCGATATGTTGAACTGGCGCCAGCGGACCAGCGGACACATTCCCGTGGTGGGTGTCGCGTCAGGGTCGGCATCGAAGCCGCACAAGAATGAGACGCCGGCACGCTATAACCTCATTCGGGTGAAAGGGAGAGGTCCCCGGGCCGAGATCGAGGTCCGAGTGCGCGGAGTTACAGGCCCGAACTCGCCAATTGCCGAGATCGCGCACCACGTGCTCAGGTTTGAGACCTCTGATATCATCCGCTGAAAGACATGGAGAACGTCCTTGAAAGCAGCTGCAATCTCGTCGGCGGATACTCGGGCACAAGCGAACGTGATAAGTGTCGTGTTGGCCGCGGGAGCCATCGCCGCCATTGGCATGGGTATGCGTCAGCTCGTCGGGCTCTATATGAAGCCCATGACCCAGGATCTGGGATTGACGCGTGAAACATTCGCGCTGGCGGTTGCGATTGCGAATATCGTATGGGGCATTGCGGCGCCATTTGCAGGCTTCGTTGCCGACCGTTTTGGTGCGGGCCGCGTGGTCGTCATGGGTGGGCTCGCAACCGCCTCCGGGCTCGCCTTGATGAGTGGAGCGACGAGCGAAGCACAACTTCTCTTTTCCGGAGTGTTGATGGGTCTCGGTGTCGCGGGTGCGGGCGTCAATTCACTGATGGGCACCGTTGGACGCCTCGTCGGGCCTGAAAACCGCACGCGGGCGATTGCGGCGATCGGCATGGGCAGTGGTATCGGAATTCTGATCGCGCTTCCATACGCGCACCTTCTGATGGATGGGCTGGGGTGGCAGACAAGCCTTCTCGTGCTCGCCGCCACTTCGCTTTTCATTATTCCCCTTGCGAAACCGGTATCGGGGCGTCCGCCTCAGGCGCCGCACCACGCCCGGCTTGGTGCAGCAGGCGCGCTCAGAGAAGCGATTGCCCATCGCGATTTCTGGCTTCTCAATTTCGGATTTTTCGTGTGCGGCTTTCACGTGGTGTTTTATGCGACGCATCTCCCGGCCTATGTCGCCGATCAGGGTATTGAGCCGTGGATTGCGGTCGTTTCCCTCACGATCGTTGGCATTGGCAATCTCATCGGCACTTGGCTCGCGGGTGAATGGGGCCGGCGCTTTCCGAAGCAAAACGGATTGGCCCTCATTTACGGCGCACGTGCCGCCGTATTTCTGCTCTTTCTCATTCTGCCGCCGAGCCCTGGCTTGGTACTATTCGCGAGTGCGGCGCTCGGTTTGCTCTGGCTTTCAACGGTGCCGCTGACAAGCGGTCTCGTGGCGAGCTTTTTTGGTCCGCAGTGGATGACCATGCTTTACGGCATCGTTTTCTTCACGCATCAGGTGGGATCATTCATGGGGGTCTGGCTCGCCGGACGTTTGTTCGACGCGTTTGGATCCTACGATGCGATGTGGTGGATTTGCGTTGCGCTCGGTCTGTTCGCGGCCCTGATCAATATGCCCATTCGCGAGCTCTCGCGGGCGCGTCCGGCTGAGCAAAGGGCCTAGATGCGGAATGAGATCGCAGATACCGCAAGAAAGGAGAGGCCGCGCAGAGCCCCTCTCATGGTGATCTTCGTCGCGGGCTTGCTGATTGGCGGGGCGCTCGCTGTGATCGCCATCAGGGGCGAGGCCATGCTCTTGGATCTTGCGAACGCTGTCTGGGCGATGTGTTTCTGACCGTTGGCCAGAGACCGGGATTTTTTGAACATCCAAAAAAATTGCCGCGCTCGCGGGTTCAACTCCGTGAGCGCGGCAATTGGTATGATCAGACGTGCGGAAATTAGGGTGCTGCGCGGCAGGGCGTAGCCGCAACTTCGCACCGTGTCGTGAGACCGCTGACACCAGCCTTGGCGCAGTGCCAGACGACTTCCTTGGCGTTGTTGATGTCCGTGTAGAGCTCGCCATAGGCGAGGAGCGCTTTGCGCTTCCAGGCCTTTATAGCGGTCGACTTGGCCCAGGTCTCGCTCGGACGAGCCGCACCCGTCTCGATGACGCGCGGCTTGCACGTGTCGCCGAGATAAGAGGTGGTGGCTGGTTTCGCAGGTGGGTGGGTGTGCTTCTTGCCGGTCTTGTGTGCCTGAACCGGCAAGGCCAGCGCCACAGCCGCTGCGCAGGTAATTGTCAAGATTGACAGACGACGCAACATCGGGAACTCCCCGTTTGTTTGATGTTTCTGATGAGACGCAAACTTCTTCCACGACATGCTGGTCAATATACGCGCGGAAGTGACCGGGCAAGGGCGAGAATTGGGCTCAAGTGTGCGATGAGGGCAACACCCGCTGACATATTATTTAGAAGCATGAGCGCTCGAATGCGGCCAAGTCTAGACGCGAGCTTGACAATTCGAACTGAACTCGGAAAAATTTCCGCGTGACGGTTCCAGATCTCTCACTCTGAAAAGCGTCAGAGATCTGGTGAAAAGGGAACGTGGTGAAGACCTAAGGGTCCAAAGCCACGGCTGCCCCCGCAACTGTAAGTGGTGAGCCGCCTCTCAATTGGCCACTGATGCACTTCAAGGAGTGCGCCGGGAAGGCAAGAGGTGAGCGATAGCAACCACGAGCCAGGAGACCTGCCGGCACAAGTCGCCCATCTTGCCCGCGGGGTGCGTGGTGAGAGCGGATGATCGCAGCGGCGGCTGATGTGTAACCACGATGGGGTCTCATCAGGGATGTATGCGCCGTTCGAGTTCGATCTCTTTCATTAAAGGTGAAGTGCGTCTGCTCAGCCGCGCGCCCGCGCGTCTTCTGAGTAAATCGTGCTCGGAGTTTTGACTTCGAAGGGCATCGCATAATTTCAGATCGGGACTTCCATCGAATTCAACGCCGATGGGGTAACGATGCTTTTAAAAGAGAGGCTTTCTAACCGGAGTTCAAACGGGCGACGCGAGAGACAAACGGATGCAAGTGCGAGATTGCTGATCGCACTCGCCGCCTTGGTTTCGATGGGGCGAACAGAGGTAGCATGGGCACAGGGCACAGAGAGCGCCGAGTCCCTTCCGGAAATCGTTGTTGAAGGCGCCCGCCTCGAGACCGCGAAGACGCTTGGGGCGGCAAGCTCCAAACCCTCGAAAGAGCCTTCTTCGGTCGGCTCCGAGAACGAGACGGCGCAACAGGGCGGTGGGACGTCGGACGAGGGGGCTGTATCAGGTTTCGCTCCCGAAAGCGAAGGGCCTGCCTCGGACACACTCGAAGGAATACCCATTGAACGGGTGGGCTCCGCCGTCACTGTCGTCACGGGAAAACAGCTCGAGGCACAAGAGATTCGAACAGCCGCAGAAGCCCTGCGAAGCCTTCCGGGTGTTCATGTCAATAGAACGAACGGGGTGACGGGTCTCACGCAGGTGCGAATTCGAGGCGCGGAAGCAAACCATACTCTCGTCATGATCGATGGGGTGGAGGCAAACGACGCAACGAACGGTGAATTCGATTTCTCGGACCTTTCGACCGATGACATCGAGCGCATCGAAGTGATCCGCGGCGGCCAGAGCAGTATTTATGGCTCGGGGGCCATCGGGGGCGTGATCAATATCATTACGCGCAGCGGCAAGGGCCCATTGACCTTCCGCGCTCTTGCAGAGGTTGGGTCCTTTGCAACGCGCGAGGGGGGAGGCAGCGTGTCTGCGGGTAACGATCAGATCTGGGGACGGATGGCGTTCACGAAGCGCGAAACGGGCGGCTTCAATATCGCTCCCACCGGTCCGGAGAATGATTCGGGAGAGCTTGCGACGTTCGCCTTCAAAGGCGGAGCGCGCATCGTAGAAGGGCTCACCCTCGACGGTGTCATGCGCCACACCAACAAAGCCGGTGACCGGGATACGGAAGGCGCCGTATTGGGCCAATTGCAGGAACAGACTGACGATCCTGCGGACTTCAACCATGAGACATGGCTCCAGGGGCTTTCACTCCGGTGGGATACGCTAAACGGAATGCTGTCGCAGACCGTACGCGCCACGCGCAACGAAACCCATCGTACGGACAACTCGCCGACATTCTTCTTCAGAAGCGACTACCTCGGGGAGACAATCAGCTACGCCTATACGGGAACGCTGCGCTTTGGCGATCCTGTGCATGATAGCTTTGCGAACACTTTCACATGGCTCCTCGAGGACGAGAAGGACCGTTTCACTCCGGATTCGGTGTCCTTCGATCCCTTCTTCCCCTCGCGGGACGATGGATTTGCGCGCGTAAGGAACAGGCTCTCCTACGCAGGCGAGTGGACGGGCGAAATCGCAAATCGCGTGACGCTCACCGCCGGCATCCGCCACGACGACAATGATACGTTCGAGGACTTCACGACATGGCGAACGACCGCGACGGCTCGCCTTTCCGAAGTCGGTTTGAGACCGCACGCAAGTGCCGGAACCGGAGTAAAAGCGCCAACCATGTTCGAGCAGTTCGGAACGATCCCGCGGTTCTTCACCCCCAATCCCGAGCTCAAGCCCGAGGAGAGTTTCGGCTGGGATGCGGGATTGGAGCTTGCGACGCGCGATCGCCGGTACGTGCTTGATGTTACGTACTTCGATGCTGATCTCGAAAATCAAATCGACGGATTTGCGCCCGGTCCCAATTTTACGTTCACCGCCGTCAATCGTGAAGGCGTCAGCCACCGGTCTGGCATCGAAGTGGCGGGCTCAGCCGAAATCATGACGGGATTGACGCTATCGGGTTCCTATACCTATCTCGATGCGACAACGCCCGAAGGGCTCGATGAGGTGCGCCGGCCGCACAACGCGGCTCGTGCCGACCTCACATATGTCTTCGATGGCGGCAAGGGGACGTTCAACATCGGCGCCATCTACAATGGTGAAATGGATGATCCCGTAAGACGGGTGACCGGCTTCTTCTTTGGCTTCCCGATCTTGGTGGCCGAGCGGTTCACCCTCGATGATTATCTGCTCGTCAATGTTGCGGCGTCTTACGAAATCGCCAAGGGTGTCGAGCTCTACGGGAGACTCGAGAATGCGTTCGATGAAGATTATCAGGAGGTCTTCGGCTTCGAGACGGCGGGCGTGGCCGCGTATGGCGGTGTGCGCATCAGGCTTGTCGAGGAGCAGACGCGGGCCTGGTCTCAAGGCCGGTAAGAGACGATGACAGGCTTCCCCTGGCGAAGATCAGCCATTTTGTCGGCCCTTCTGTTGGCGGCTGCTGGCTTGGCGAGCTTTGCCAGGGGTGAACCTGCTCAAAAGCCGAGACGCATCGTATCCATCAATCTCTGCACCGATCAGATCCTGCTCGATGTCGTATCGCACGATCGGATCGCCGCCTTGAGTTTCATCGCCAGCGATCCCTCGATGTCGCTGCGGGCGGCCGAAGCCGAACATATCAAAAAGGTGCAGGGGGCAGCGGAAGAGGTTCTGGCCCTTGATCCGGACCTCATCATCGCTGGCGAATATTCGACACCAGCGGCCGTGTCGCTCTTGGAGCGGCTCGGACGGCGGGTTGTCAAAGTGCCGCTCGCCTCGACCTTCGAGGAAATCCGATCCGTTGTCCGGCAGATCGCTGAAGCAACCGGCGATTCGGCGAGGGGACGCGAGATCATCTCCCAGTTCGACCGGCGTCTCGCGATGGCCTCGAACCTGTCGCAGAGGCTGGTTTTTTCGGCCGTCGCCGTGCAGGTCAACAGTCTGGCGGCAGGACCGGGAAGTCTCATCGACGAGGTTTTCAAGGCCTCGGGACTGCGCAATGCGGCAGCCGATTACGCCCTTGGCCCCGGCGGGCGCCTTCCTCTCGAGACCCTTATCGTCAGCCCGCCGGACCTTATTGTGATTGCCAATGCTCCTAGCGATTTCAGGACCGTGCTCGGAGATAATCTGCGCCATCCCGCGATGGAGTATGCCGCCAAGAGGCAACGGAGCGTTCATCTGCCGATGACACTTTGGCTTTGCGGGACGCCTGAGATCGCGAAGGCCGTCGAGCTGCTTTCAGAAGCGCGATCGGCGATCGAGCGGGACCATAAGCCATGAGGTCTCGAAGTGGGCTGATCACGATATTCCTGATCCTCGTGCTCGCCTTCAGCGCATCTCTCGCTTTGGGGCCTGAGGGGTTCGGATTGCCCGCGCAGGGCGAGGCCGCTCGCCTCATTCTTTCCGAGATCCGCCTGCCGCGTGCGCTCCTTGGGCTCTTGATCGGCGGTGTGCTTGGGCTGTCGGGCGCCGTACTTCAGGGCTATTTGCGCAATCCGCTCGCAGAGCCGGGCCTGCTCGGCGTTTCCGGAGGCGCGGCGCTCGGAGCCGTCACCACCATTCATTCCGGACTGGCAGCGGCGGCACCTGTCGCCTTGCCGCTGGGGGGCCTTATTGGCGCGGGCATCGCAACCTTCTCCGTGATGCTCC
The DNA here is from genome assembly GCA_964607855.1 of uncultured Hyphomicrobium sp. Lineage (GTDB taxonomy): Bacteria > Pseudomonadota > Alphaproteobacteria > Rhizobiales > Hyphomicrobiaceae > CAZSNH01. The sequence continues at coordinate 8,678 of CAZSNH010000029.1, forward strand.
TGGCCGGTGAACTCACGGGACCCATCACGCTCATACTTGCGGGTGTTGCGGTCTCGAGTCTCGCGGCGGCCCTCACCTCGCTCGCGCTCAATCTCGCGCCTAATCCCTTTGCCGCCTCCGAAATGCTGTTCTGGCTCATGGGCTCGTTGACCGACCGCAGCCTCGTTCATGTCTGGCTTGCCGCCCCGCTCATGGTGGCGGGCACTTTCATTCTCATGTCGACGCGTGAGCCGCTCGACGCGCTGACGCTGGGTGACGACGCGGCACAGAATCTCGGCGTCGATCTCCCGGCCCTGCGCAGGCGCATTGTGCTTGGTGTCGCACTCGCCGTGGGAGCGGCCACCGCCGTTTCAGGCAGCATCGGATTTGTGGGCCTCATGGTGCCGCACTTGTTGAGGCCCCACTTCGGCCAGCAGCCAGGTAAGCTCCTGCTGCCGAGCTTCATCGCCGGAGCGGGTCTTGTACTCGCCGCCGACGTGGCACTTCGCCTCTTCTCGCCTGCGGGTGATCTGAGACTGGGCGTGGTGACGGCCTTACTGGGCGCTCCCTTCTTCCTGTGGCTCGTCGTGCGGACGCGGTCGGAGCTTGGGCCATGAGCATCGAGGCGCGAGAGCTTTGCGTGGATCTGGCGCGCCGCAGGATTGTCCAGGCCGTGAGCCTGGTGGCCCATGCGGGCAGCCTCACGGTCGTTGCCGGACCCAATGGCGCCGGCAAATCGACGCTGCTGCGCGCGCTCTCCGGGCTTCTTCCGCCGGCGAGTGGCGATGTACTGGTGAAGGGCCAGCCCATTTCAGCCTTCGGCAAGCGCGCCCTGGGCCGCGAGCTGGCGTACCTGCCTCAGGACCGGATCGTGCACTGGCCGGTTTCCGTCCGCGTGGCCGTGGGACTCGGACGCATGCCCCATCACTCGGCATCGGCTGGCTCCTCACGCGAAGATTTGAAGGCGATCGAAGATGCCATGCTGGCCATGGATATCGGACATCTTGCGGAACGCAGCATCGCCACGCTCTCGGGAGGCGAGCGCGCACGCGTCTTGATGGCTCGGGCCCTGGCGCAGCAGAGTTGGGCACTCGTGGCGGACGAGCCGGTATCAGGTCTCGATCCGGCACATGCTCTCGAGCTTTTTGCGCATTTGCGCAGTCTCGCCGACCGCGGTCATGCCGTCATCACCGCGTTGCATGATTTGTCACTCGCGGCGCGCTTCGCAGATCAGATCGTGCTCATGAAGGATGGTGAGGTCCGTTCTCGCGGAGTGCCCCGCGACGTTTTGACTGCCGAAAATCTGGCGGCCGTTTATGGCATCCGTGCAACGCTGCGCGACATTGACGGGGTCTTGGTGGTTCTCGCGATCGATCGCCTGCCATGATATAGCCTCTCTGTTCCCGGAACTGTTCCTGTTGAGGTGCGGCTCACCACCATGAGGCGCTAAGCGGGGGGTATGACGTGCGCCGTTTCTATCGGCAAAGGAAGATCAATCTTGCTCTACAAGGCGGAGGTGCCCATGGCGCCTTTACCTGGGGTGTGCTTGACCGGTTTCTGGAAGAGGAGGGCCTCGAGTTCGGATGGATTTCGGCGGCGAGCGCGGGAGCGGTCAATGCGGTTGCTTTGGCGTCAGGCCTCGCGAGCGGCGGCAGGCATGAGGCCCGTGCGCGATTAAAATCGGTGTGGGAAGCCGTCTACAAGGCCGGCGTGCAGGATCTCTTGCGCTTCAATCCGCTCCTCTACGGGCTCACACGGTCTGCTTCGCTCGCTCAAGTCGCATCCCTATGGTCACCCTATGACTTCAATCCTCTCGGCTTCGATCCGTTGCGCCGGCTTCTCAACGAGAACATCGACTTTGAGAAGCTCCGGGAGAAGAGCCCGGTCGAGTTATTGATTTCCGCGACGGAGGTGGCCTCGGGCCGCGCCCGCCTCTTCCGGCGAGCAGGCATGTCGGTCGATGCCGTCTGCGCCTCCTGCTGTCTGCCGACGCTGCATCATGCGGTTGAGATCGATGGAGCGGCGTTCTGGGACGGCGGGTTCTCCGCGAACCCGGATCTTGTCACTCTCGCCCTTGAAAGCCCGGTCATGGATACCCTTATCGTCCAGATCAATCCGCTCGTGCGTCACGGGGTGCCGACGGGCGTGCGCGAAATCAACGGACAGATGAACCGTCTCACGTTCAATGCGCCGCTGCTGCGCGACGTCGAAATCATCGAGACGGTTCGCGAAACGATGCGCGGCATCGTCCGTTTCCGGAAAGGCCGCTGGCGGCCACTTGCGAGCCACAGGTTCCATCTCATCGACGCGGGCCGGCATACGAGTTCACTTTCGGACGACACGAAACTCAAGCCGGACTGGGAACTCTTCACACGCCTTTTCTCGGCGGGCCGCGAGGAGGCGGCCAAATGGCTCGAAGCAAATCGCACCGCTATCGGCAGACGCGAGACAGTCAATCTCAAGCAGCGGTTCCTGACGCTGGAAGCTCATCCCCCGTCGGGGAGTGAAGTAGCGGTCGCCAGCGAGGACGTGCGTCATGTCAACCGTGTGAGAGCCTAGTCGGGCAGCCTCAGACGAATAGAAACTTTGCCGCCGCGATGAGCAGCACGACGCCGAGAATCCGCTGCAGAGACGGGATCGACGTCCATTTAATCCCGATCTGCGTTCCAAGAAATGCGCCGGTAAGAGCAGCCGCAATAAAAAAGGGGAGCTCGCCCGGTATTTTTTGCAGCGTAGCGACATTTCCTGCGAGAGCGGCTGTAGAGTTCACGAGAATGAAGGGCGCGGTCAGTCCGGAGGCCTGACGGGCGCCTGTCCAGCCAAAGAGGATCAGCATGGGGCTCAGAAGAATTCCGCCGCCTGTGCCCGTGAGGCCCGAGAGCAGTCCAACGGATGTGCCTGCCACCAGCCCCGGTAGCCACGGCACTTTCGTCGCGAAAGGTGAGCGTTCTTCCTCAGTGCGGGGTTGCCAGAGAAATTTCAGTCCGGCGGCCAGCAGAACGAAGCCTACCAGCATGCGATAATGCACATCCGACAGCTGGAAGGCGCCTCCGATGAAGGCCGCCGGAATGGATCCTGCGACGAGCGGCAGCAGCGAACGCCAAGAGAGATCGCGTCCGCCCCGCGTCCAGCGATAGGTGGCAAGGCTCGCGACGAGAATGTTGAGGGCAAGCGCGGTCGGTTTCATGATGTCGGGTGCGAGGCCCAAAATTGCCATCGCGGCGATATAGCCAGAGGCCCCCGCGTGGCCCACGGATGTATAGAGCGTCGCAGCGCCGAAAAAGAGTGCGCACAGGAGTATGATTTCCGCGGCGCTCATCGCTTGGCACTCATTCTCGGGGTCGATCGTTGCATCTGGTCCGGCAGGATTAGCTCAGCAAAATGGCGAGGTGGCAAGGTCTCAAATCCGCGGCACGTCGGACATACTCTTGCTCTCAAATGCGGTTTGTCGCAGTTTCCCAAACGCTCCGGGTCTGGAGGATCGGCAGGGCTATGCTATGAGAGGGCCCGAAGGACCTCTCATCTGGAGCACCGACTATTATGATGATCACGCGCCACGAAAGCACTGCCGTCTATTCCAAGGTCGCCGAAGCCAATGGATTCGTTTTCACGGCCGGCATCATTCCGACCGATCTTTCGAAGTGCATTAAAGGTCAGACGGCAGAAGTGCTCGCTGAGATCGACCGGCTGCTGGCACTCTGCAACACCGACAAATCGAAGGTGGTTTCTGCAACCGTCTGGCTCAACGACATTCGCCACCGCGAAGCCATGAACGAAGCGTGGTCGGCTTGGGTCGGCGGCAAGAATGCCCCCGTCCGCGCCTGCGTCGAAGCCAAGCTCATTGACCCCAAGATGCTCATTGAGATCGGCGTTATTGCCGTAAAGTGAAGCAGGTCCGCCACACCTTGATCCAGGTCACGACAACTGCGCCTGCAACGTGGAAGCCTTTGCGGCTGTAACTGTTTTCGATTCTGTGTCGCGATTGCAGCGCTTGCAGGATTTTCCGTTGTTTCTGTTTCGGTCCTATCGAGACTGCGGTCTGAATCTGTCAGAATTCTAAATCAGTTGGGGGATCGTCTTTTTTGTGAGGCTCACAGATGCTTTTAAGACGCGTGATATTTGGTAGCGCAGTCGTGGCCATTCTCGCCCCGATTTCCTCGGCTTTTGCCGATGACACTGGCTTGGCAACCATACACGATCTGCGCCGCGAGCGTGGCCGGCTTTGTATGAGTGATCATTACCACGATGGCAGCGGGTATGGGCCCACACAGAAGGCTGCACTGAGAGATGCCGTTGGGTCGTGGGCGGGATTTACGGACTTGGAGTACGGAAGCGATTGGGCGCGCTGGGGGAAAGCCGCCAGCAAGACGTCGAGCTGTTCGAAAACCTCGTCCGGGTAC
>CAZSNH010000030.1:0-4783 GCA_964607855.1 uncultured Hyphomicrobium sp.
TGAGATAGGCGATGCAACGGCGCGCATCGAGCTCGTAGGGTGCCGGAAACGCCTTCGTGGGGCAGATATCGAGGCACCGGCGGCACGACCCGCAGTGGTCACCCGTATCCTGATCCGCTGCCAATTCGGCCGTCGTTAAAATGCTCCCGAGAAAAAGCCACGAGCCAAATTGGCGCGAGACGAGATTGGTGTGCTTGCCTTGCCAGCCGATGCCGGCCGCAGCCGCAAGAGGTTTCTCCATGAGAGGCGCGGTATCGACAAAAACCTTCACATCCGCCCCGCTGAGCTCTTGGAGCCGCCGGGCCAAAGTGATGAGTTTCGATTTGATAATGTCGTGGTAATCGCGACCCTTGGCGTAAACGGAAATCACTCCGTTCGACCGGCGCTCGAGCCCCTTGAGCGGATCGACGCCAGGTGCGTAGCTCATGCCGAGCATGATGACCGACCTGACCTCGGGCCAGAGAATGCGGGGATCAGAGCGGCGGAGGGCATTCTTCTCGAGCCAATCCATATCACCGTGCCGGCCCGCCGCCAGGAACGCGGCAAAGTGCTCGGCTGCGGCACCGATGGCATTGGGTGATGCCACTCTCACTTCATCAAATCCGAGATCAATGGCCTCGGCGAGGAGAAGTGCTTTTAGATCGGAGGAAGGAACTCCCATCGATGAACTCTGATACGCGACTGACTGCGGTCCTCAAAAATCAAGATCGGCGTAGCCCGCCGAGGGCGCGACGCCTGGCACCCGATCCGCGAGAAGGCTGCGAAACGCCGGTCGCGACTTGATGCGGGAATACCACGATTTGGCGGCCCCGTGCTCGTCCCACGTGACCTCGCCCAGATAATCCGCGACCGATAACTGCGCCGCCGCCGAAATATCGGCAAATGAGAGCTCATCGCCAGCGAGCCATTTCCTCTCATGAGCAAGATATCCAATGTAGCTTAAGTGATAGCGGAGATTGGATCTCAGCGCCTTCAGAACCTCTCGATCCGGCATATGCCCAGATCCGGGAACCTGATGCGCATAGACACGCTCGAAAAGCAGCTCGCGCGTCACTTCGCGATTGAATTTGCCGAGAAACCAATCGACAAGCCGGCGAACCTCGGCGCGCTCCTCGCGGTTGCCCGGAAAAAGGGGAACGCTGCGGCCATCCTTGGGGTGCTGCTTGATTTCCTCAGCCATGTATTCTGAGATGGAATAGGCGCCACAGAGAATGGGGCCGGCATCGAGTTCGAGAACCGGGAGCTCACACGCCGGGTTCAAAGCCACGAATTCCGGCCGCCAGGCCCACGGCCTCTCATCAGTCAACTCGGCGCCGATCTCCAATTCCGCCAAGGCGATCCGTATGGAGCGCGAATGCGGACAGAGGCGGAAATGCGTGAGCTTGTGCATCACAACTCCGAATGAGGGGCTGGCCGGCCCTCGGAATTCGCCCAACAAAAGACCTGCATGATGGGCCACCATCTTAAATCGAGGGAAAATGACTTCCCTATTTGAACTGATTCGACTGCTCACTGCCGACCGGCGGTTTAAAACCCGGCTGGCGTGTGGCGAGAGAACGGCAGTCTTGGAGGCGCAAATCGTGCTAACAGACCCCGCGTTAGCCCACATAACCCCTCTGCGTCCTGGAGAACCTTTCGAATGCCGCTATGGCAAGTCATTCTGCTCGGCCTCCTCGAGGGTCTCACGGAATTTATCCCAGTATCATCGACTGGCCATATCCTACTTGCCGGTCACTTTCTCGGATTTTGCTCGCCCGGAAAGTCGTTCGAAATCCTCATTCAGCTCGGCGCCGTGCTCGCGGTCTTGACTGTCTACTTCTCGCGGCTTCTGCAGATGGTATTCGAGCTGCCGTCGAATGAGGAAACACGTCGCTTCCTAGGCGGGATCTTGATAGCCTTCCTTCCGGCGGCCGTTGTCGGCGCCCTTTTCAGTTCCACGATCGACCTTTTTCTCGAAACGCCGCTCCTCGTCTGTGCGACACTCATTATCGGTGGCATCATTCTGCTCTATGTCGATCAGCTCGATCTCAACCCGCAGTACTCCGACGTTCGCCAGATCCCGCCCCTTCTCGCATTCAAGATCGGTCTTTGCCAGTGCTTGGCGCTCATTCCAGGCGTTTCGAGATCGGGCTCGACGATTGTCGGGGCCATGCTACTTGGAACCGACAAGCGGACTGCAGCCGAATTCTCTTTCTATCTCGCCATGCCGACGATGGCGGGAGCTTTCACCTTCAAACTCGTGAAGCATTGGGATCAGTTCACGGCCGACGATCTCATGAGCATCGGCACCGGCTTTCTCGTCGCTCTTGCAGCGGGCATTTTCGTCGTGAAGTATCTACTTGATTACGTCAGCCGGCGCGGGTTCGCGCTTTTTGGATGGTGGCGCATCATCGTTGGCGGCCTGGCGCTCGGGGCACTGCTGGTCCTCGGAACGAACGGAAGCTGCGGCTGAACTTCAAGCGGCGTGCGACGTGGCAGGGGCCCGCAGGATTGCCGTGATTTCAGTCGCGGTCGACGCGGATCGCAAGCGCTCGAGAACCGCCGTCTCGCGAACGATCCGCGAGATCCTTGCAAGGGCCTTCAGGTGATCGCCGCTTGCGTGCTCGGGCGCGAGAAGGAGGAACACCAGATCGACGGGCTCCCCGTCGTGACTTTCGAAATCAACCGGCTGCTCGAGGCGCGCAAAGAGGCATACGATATTCTTGAGTGCGGAGAGCTTCACGTGCGGGATGGCGATGCCGCGTCCGAGGCCCGTCGAACTCAGCCGCTCGCGCTGAAGCAAGGTATCGAAAATATGGCGGCCATCAATGTTGGTGAGGCCGGCAGCGTGACCCGCCAGTTGCTGCAAGACTTCTTTCTTGGAGCTGGCCTTGAGCGAAGGATAAATTCCACCCGGTGTAAGTAAGTCCCCGAGATCCATTTGACCCATTTCCCATTAGAGGACTGCGTGGGGCCTCAGCAGACGTTCCACGCCAATCCGACTAGCACACGTTGAGCAACCGTCCCCCAAACGAGACGCCGCCATCCATTTTGCCGACAGCGTCGAATTACAAGAACCTGGGTACGTCCCTACGACCCCTCAATGACACCCCAATTACGGACGCAATGTGGTCTCTTCGATGGTCTTTGCACAATTTACCATCAATAGAACATCTGTTTGTCTCGCCGTGCAGGCGATCGGTCGATGGCTTGGCTTAATATCTTACTGGCGCGGTAATTTACAAGGGCCGACCTGGCATCGCTGGTGGCCCGCCATTCCCCACCTTGTCCCGGCATAGGCAAATTCTCGTTGTGTTTGAATGTCTGAGCCCCGCCGCTGGAAGGTGTTTGAGAACGAGAAGCCCCCTCCGCAATGTGGCCGGAGGGCCCCTTCGCGGCGACTAAAGGGACCGCTCGACCCGTTCCAGCATGCGCTTTTCGCGCCGGCGCTGCACTGAAGAGGGTATGCGCATCGATTCGCGGTACTTTGCTACCGTGCGCCGGGCAATGTCGATACCATCCAGTTTGAGTTTCTCGACGATCTTGTCATCGGAGAGAACATCGTGCGCAGGCTCTGAATCGATCATCTGCTTGATGCGATGGCGGACCGCTTCTGAAGCATGCGCCTCCCCTTCACCGGCCGATGCAATTGCCGAATTGAAGAAGTACTTGAATTCGAAAATGCCACGCGGGGTCGCCATGTACTTGTTGGAAGTCACACGCGATACGGTTGACTCGTGCATCGAAATCGCGTCAGCCACCGTCTTCAGATTGAGCGGACGCAGGTGCTCGACGCCGTAGGTGAAAAATCCATCCTGCTGGCGCACGATCTCCTCCGACACACGCAAAATCGTGCGGGCGCGCTGGTCGAGGCTTTTCACGAGCCAGTTGGCCGTCTGCAAGCATTCCAGAAGATAGCCTCTGTCTTTTTCAGAGCGGGCCGTCCGCGAGACCATCGTGAAGTAGTTGCGATTGACCAGCACGCGGGGCAGGTTGTCGCTATTGAGCTCGATCAGCCAGGTTCCGTTTGCAGCCGCCCGAACGATGACATCGGGAACCACGGTCTGTACCTGCGTCTTGCCGAAGCGCAAGCCCGGCTTCGGATCGAGATGCTTGATCTCTTCGATCATGGCTGCAAGCTCGTCATTATCCGCTGGTACAGCTTTGCGGAGCGCCGCGAAATTGTGCTGCGCGACGAGATGCAGATTGTCGAGCACGCTTGCGATCAACGGATCGTAACGGTTTTGATCCTTGAGCTGCAACTCCAGGCATTCTTTGAGGTTTCGCGCGAAAACGCCAGGAGGGTCGAAAGTCTGTAGGGTGGCAAGAACACGTTCCGCCATTCGAACCGATGCGCCAAGTTTGAACGCCAGTTGTGCCAGATCCGCCTGAAGATAACCGGCCTCGTCGACCATATCGATGAGGTGCTGACCGATGAGCCGTTCGATGTGGCCAGTCACCGAGAGCTGCAACTGCTCGCTCAAATGATCTTTGAGCGAGCGCTCGCTCGCGACATACGATTCGAGATTGGCTTCCTCATCGTCGAAGCCGTTGACCCGCTGGCGCAGACTTGCCCAGCCGGAGGCCGCCGGGTCGGAATTTAATTCGGCAGGTGCGCTGTCTGGATAGACGTTTTCATACTCGGTATCGAGCGTGCCAGCGGCATCGGCAACGGGTTTCGCAAGATCGAGCCATTCGTCGCGCTCACTGTCCGCTGACGACTGCCCGTCGCCATCTTCGGCTTCGCGCGGCATCTCCTCCTTGGCAAGGCCTTCCCCTTGGTCGTCGCGCTCAAGGAGGGGGT
>CAZSNH010000030.1:4793-12944 GCA_964607855.1 uncultured Hyphomicrobium sp.
CGATCTGCGCATCGAGCTCGGCCTCGACAAACTCGTTAAGCTCGACATTGGAGAGCTGAAGCAGACGGATGGCCTGCTGCAGCTGAGGAGTCATCACCAGCTGCTGACCCTGTCTGAGCTCCAGCTTTGCCGAAAGTGCCATTAACCCAAAACCCAACCCATTGCCTGCACGAGGCGAACCACTAGGGGCCAGGTCTAATCAACGCCCGTTAACGAACATATCCCCGAGGTAGACCCTCCTGACATCTTCGTTGGCTATGATTTCCGCAGGCTTACCCTGTGTCAGAACTTGACCATCGTAGATGATATATGCGCGGTCGATAAGGCTCAAAGTCTCCCGAACATTATGATCTGTGATCAGAACTCCTATCCCGCGCTCGGTCAAGTGGCGCACAAGTTGTTGTATATCTCCTACTGCAATCGGATCGATACCTGCGAACGGTTCATCAAGCAGCATAAAAGATGGTCTGGAGGCCAGTGCACGGGCGATCTCACAACGCCGGCGCTCGCCGCCCGAGAGGGCGATCGAGGGCGACTTGCGTAGTTTTGTGATGTGGAATTCCTCAAGCAGGCTGTCGAGTTGCTCTTTGCGTTTCTTGGTGCTGGGCTCAACCAGCTCAAGGACCGCCATGATGTTCTGTTCGACAGTCAGACCCCTGAAAATAGATGCTTCCTGTGGCAGGTAGCCGATGCCCAGCCGGGCACGCCGGTACATGGGCATGGTGGTCACGTCCTGGCCGTCGATCGTGATACGGCCATTGTCCGCCGGAACGAGACCTGTGATCATGTAAAAGACAGTGGTCTTGCCTGCTCCATTGGGACCCAACAGCCCAACGGATTCGCCGCGGCCGACTGCAAGGCTGACACCTTTGACGACCATCCGCTTCTTGTAGGTCTTCTGCACCTGCTCGACCGTGAGCCATCCTTCGCCGCCGAACGTCTCATCGTAGGCATCCCAATCGGAGACCCCGTTCAGGGGAACAAGGCTGCCACTGCCGTTTGAAGCATTCTCGCGGCGGCGCTTGGCGGGCAGAAGTTTTGAAAACGTCGGAAGCTTCACGGTTAGTCTCTTGAGAGCTGCGCTCAATCGAGCAATTCAAATCTTCAGTGTCAATTGCTGCCTTGTCATGGGGCGGTTGGGCTTGCTGTGGAAGCCTCCCAGGTCCCCCCCTTCGGTGGCTGCGCCGAGGACGTACCGGATTTGCCTCCGTCCCGCATGGCCTTGAGTTCGTTTGGATAGAACACGGCGCTCGGCCGGCCCTGGTTTGGCCTCTGACTGACGCCGTCCGGAGCCTTCGTAAGCCAACCGCCGCCCCCCGGGCTAGCGATCGTCCCCGATGGGGCTGTTTCAATTTTGCTCTCGCCGGACGTCATGTTGATCACAAGCCGAGTGCCCTTGACCACGTTCTGGCCCTGGGTGAGCACGACATCTCCCGACATGGTGACGGTGTTCGTCTTGGCATCGAACACTGCCCGATCACCCGTCACGGTCTGGCCGTCCTTGGAGGTTACGATTACTTTGCCCTTGGCTTCGATACGCGCAAGCTGGGCAGCCTCACCCTTAGGCTTCTGGGTGTTTTCGGTACCTGCTACGTCCCCGAGACCGGCTTCACCGGTGTAATGGGCCTGCAGCTCGGGCGTGCGCATCAGAAATGCACCTTGCCTAACCCTCACGTCACCCCGGAAAATGGCAACCTTCGACGTATCATTCGCCTCGAGATGATCGGCCTCGATGTCGACAGGTGCATCGGGATCTGTCTTGAAGGTTCCAAGCCCCGGCTTGGCTGCTTCTTCTGACCCCGATTTCGCGCTCTTTTTTCCGCTGCCCGATGCTTGGGTGAACCGGGCCGAGATTCGCGCCGGTCCCGGCACGCCTTGCGGCGCTGTAAGTGACATGAAGCTCGATTGGCGATTGACGAAGAGCTGCCGGCCGCGCAACTCGTTGGTGCCGCTGACAACGACCACATTGCCCTTTAAAAGTGCCGAATCCGCCCGCATGTCGAGTTCGACTTGATCGCTTTGTGCGGTCCGGTCAGCGCCCGACGTCATAATGACGTTCCCCATCAGGATGGCCTGCTCCTTGTCCGCCAGAAACTCGGCGGCATCGCTCGTCACGCGATCGGTTGTTCCGCGCGTCATCACGACCGGTCCCTTGACCTCGATGTGACTAACCTTGCCGGCATTGGAGGCTTGCCCGGCGCTCTTAAGCGCGGCCTTAGCATCGGTTTTGTCGGGATCGGACACCGCATTGCTCAGATAATGAACGATCAGTTCCGGCGAGGTGAGCGTCGTTTCGGCCTGCTGAGCCACGACGGCACCACTGAACGCCGCAATCTTCTGTGCATCCTTGATGTCGAGCTTCGCTGCCGTGATGTCGATGGGAGCGCCCGAAGGCATGAGAAGCGAGGCACGTGCCTCCGATTTTGCCGCGTTATCGGCTCGCGGACTGGGCCGCGGTGTGAGCCGCGCCTTTACCGCGTCGATGAACGTCGCCTCGCGCAGTTTCTGACGAATGACCAGCGAACTCGATGACACCGAACCGCCCGGAAATTCGACAACGACGGGCTCTTTCGACGTGATGAGCCCCTCCTTCGCCGTTATCGTTGCACTTGAGAGCTTGGCCTTCAGGCCGCTATCTGAATCGATATCAATGGCATCCGTTAGCTCGAGCACGTTGGTATTGTGGTTGAAGATGCCGCGCGCGCCCGTCATGCGTGTGACGTTCTTATCCGTTTCAATGAGGCGGCCCGTGATGCCCTCGAGCTTGATGAGGGATAGATTCTGCAAGTCCTGCTGAGCAGTCTTGGCGCTGATCTCATAGGAGCTTCCATCCTTTCCAAAACCCTCATAGTGAGGATTGTCCATGGTCAGGTTTTCGGGAAGGATCTTTGGAATTGCGATACTCGGAAGAGTGGATGTGAACTCCGAAATGCGCATCAGTGAGGCGACATACGTGCCGCCAATGCCGATGCACAGCACTGGTAGCGCCCATCGGAGCGTTCTCACCATCGAGCTGTGGCGGCGCGCGCGCAGGTAATCGTGCGTTCGATCACCAGCCACAGCGATGCTGCTGCCGGGCCTCCCGCTCCGTCCCGAGGTGCGCTCAAACTCTGTCATGTCCCCCCTGTCGCTCGGACTGTGGACTCTGCCTATTTCTGGAAACTGCTCCGCCACCCAATTGTCCAAGGAGATTAGGGTGACATTGGGACCGCAGTCATACCAAATCCTGTCGCGGCCACAGAGAAATTACATTGTTTTTCAGATAGTTATCTGGCTTGGGCGCTGCTGGCCCTCAGTGGGAGAAGATGTCGTCCTCGCCGTAGCCCGCCAGATCGAGCCTGGCGCGGAAGGGAAGAAATCGGAAAGCTGCCTCCGCGAAGTCGCGCCGGCCTTCACGTTCCAGCATCAGATCGAGCTTGGCTTTGATTGCATGAAGGTGCAGTACGTCGGACGCCGCGTAGGCCAATTGCTGCTGAGTGAGCTCAGCCGCGCCCCAATCTGAGCTCTGCTGCTGCTTTGATAATTCGAGGCCGAGAAGCTCGGCGGCAAGATCCTTGAGCCCGTGACGGTCGGTGTAGGTACGCACGAGCTTGGAAACGATCTTCGTGCAATAAATGGGCGCCGTTTCGACGCCGAGAAATTTGGAGAGCACCGCAACATCGAAGCGTGCGTAGTGGAAAATCTTGAGCACTTTGGGGTCGCTCAGCAGAGCCTTCAATCGCGGTGCGTCATAGGAACCCGCCTCAAATTGCAGCAAATGTGCCGAGCCGTCGCCGGAGGACAGCTGCACCAGACACAGACGGTCGCGGTTGGGATTGAGCCCCAGCGTCTCGGTATCGACCGCTACACTTGATCCAAAGCTAAGTCCCGCGGGCAAATCACCCTTATGCAATTTGATCAGGGGGCTGGCCATGGAGTATTTATTCCGGCGCTGATCCGGGAAATCCGGAGATCATGAACGACAAAATGCTGGTGCCCAGAAGAGGACTCGAACCTCCACGCCTCGCGGCGCTAGTACCTGAAACTAGTGCGTCTACCAATTCCGCCATCTGGGCCCGAGGGACGCCTCGAAGCGCCTCAGTTAGAGACAGGATGTATCATTGTCAATTGTGCCGAGGGAAGCTTCACAGCGCTGCGCGGCGCATATAAATCAGATTGGAATTAGGCATTTCCCATATTGAGCAAGGCGTCACAAATGGCTCACGACCCAAATGATCGTCTGATAACTGTTTTTGGCGGGTCCGGCTTCGTCGGCCGGCACGCCATCCGAGCCCTGGCCAAGAAGGGCTATAGAATTCGTGCCGCCTGCCGCCGTCCCGACTTAGCAGGACACCTGCAGCCGCTCGGAAATGTCGGCCAGATTTGCGCCGTGCAGGCCAATCTGCGCTATCCCGAATCAGTTGCGGAAGCCGTTCGCGGGGCATGGGGCGTCGTCAACGCAGTCGGCATCCTGGCCCCGTCCGGCCGCCAAACGTTCAATGCCGTGCACGATGAAGGCGCACGCACGGTTGCAAAGGCCGCCCGTTTGGCCGGCGCCGAACGTCTGGTCCATGTATCGGCCATCGGGGCTGACAGCCAGTCGCGCGCCAAATATGCAAAATCGAAGGCTCAAGGCGAGCAGGCGGTTCTCTCGGAATTTCCGGATGCCGTCATTCTCCGGCCCTCCATCGTGTTCGGGCCCGAGGACCAATTCTTCAACCGGTTTGCGGCCATGGCACAGGTTTCGCCACTTTTGCCTCTGATCGGCGGCGGGCACACCAAGTTCCAGCCCGTTTATGTTGGCGACGTGGCCGCGGCAATTGCAGCGGCCATCGAAGGGCAGGCTAAGAGGGGCACGATTTACGAACTCGGCGGACCCGAAATTCTGAGTTTCCGCGAATTGCTCGATCTCACACTGACTTGGTGCAACAGAAAGCGAGGCTATCTGCGACTGCCGTTTTGGCTCGCAAAGTTGCAGGCCCTTCTCACTCTGCCGCTCCCGAACAGTCTGCGGCCCGTCACCGTCGATCAAATTCGGCTCTTAAAGAAAGACAATGTCGTGAGCGAGGCGGCGATTTCCGAAAAGCGCACGTTTGAAGGTCTCGGCATCAGCCATACCATGCATGTCCAATCCGTGGTGCCGCAGTATCTCGAGCGCTTCAAGCCGAACGGGCAATTCTCACACTATCGCGGCTAGCCGCTCTTCCGACATGCCTTGGCCGTAATGGCGTCGCCGGCGAGCCACAAAATGCGGCTACGGAGGATTCCCGACGGCGGGCTTCGCGTAACTTCAAACGCAGATGGAACCCGCGACCTAATGAAACGCGGCGCACTCAGTTATGCTTGCCCTCATCCGCCAGCTCACGCATGCGATCGAGCTTCTGATCAGCCTGCCATTGCGTCTCGTCAGCCTGTTCACCGACTGGGTTGCCTTCAACCCAAGGCTCGGACCGTTCCGCTACCTTGCTATCGCGACAGTCGGATATACGCTCTTCGCCGCCGTGCTCGTCTATGCGGTGGCTCCGCTGCGGGGATTTACTGGACAATTCTACCTGTCGGAAAAGATCCGTTACGATGCCGAACGCTGGCTGGCGACCGCCATCTATGACACCCGGAACAATTTCGTCGGAACATTCGACCCGCGGCTCGATAGCCGTCGCGACTTCAACTATACGGACGAAACGATCGAGATCGGCGACTACACGGCAAATCCTGATCACAAGTCGATCCCCGTGCGCGAAGTGCCCGAGTACTTTTGGCAGTGCCTGCTCGATCATGAGGATCGTCACCTCGGCGGACCCCTCAATCCGTATGGTGTCGATTTCCTCGGCGTCCTTAAAATTCCTTACACAACGATCACGAGGTCGATTGCTCTGCGCCGGCCGAGCCTCGGCGTCGGCGGCTCGACGCTGCCGATGCAGTTCGCCCGCGTCATTTACAAGACGCCGCCACATGCCGGCGAAGGCGGTCTTACCAAACTGCGGCGTAAGATCAGCGAATGGTGGCTCGCCCCTGTCATTTATCACGAGCTGACGAGGGGCGGAGATATCACGCCTTTGAAACAATGGGCCGCGAACCATCTCTGGCTCGCGCAGAGGACTGGTGGACAACCTCTTCATGGCGTCGAGGTGACGAGCCGCATCGTGTTCGGAAAGGAGGCCAAGGACCTGAGCGTCGCCGAGCAATTCGTGCTCGCGTCTGCCGTCAACAAGCCGATCATCCTCATGGAGGGCAGTGAAAAACTCAACGAGGTCCGGCTTGATCGCTGGCGATACATAACCGAGGTGCGTGCGCGTACGTGCGCGGATAAACTCATCAAGGATGAAGTTGAAAAGAAGAAGATCCTCTTCGAGCTTGTCAACCTCGCCGGCGGTCCTCCGGAGCCGGTCGTAAAACCAAAACTCCAGGAGGCGCTCGAAAAGTTTGCTCCCGAACTCGCCAAGCGGGCGCAGGTCAATCCCGTGATCCGTGCTAACGCGCTCATGCCATCGGCCCGTTTCGGGCTCCGCGAAGAGATGAAGCAGACGTGGGGCTTCGGATGGCGCAACTACGTCCGCGGAGTCACCTCGACGTTCGACACGAGTGAGAACCTTGCTTTCGGCGACAAGATCAAGGCGAGCCTTGCAAAAATTGATACGCTGCACCGCGACAAGATCAGCGCCGGTTTCGCCCTGGATCCGAACCGCGTCGGGCCAGACGCGCGATCACCGAACGTCGTCGTCGTTGCGGCCAACCTGCGCGGAGAAATCATTCGCTACTACGAAGCTGGCGAAATGGCCCCATACTTCGGGTCGGCTCTTCCCCGGAACCCGGAAACCGGCTTCTATGAGCCCGATCGCGAGTCACGCATGATTGCCTCGACGGGCAAAATCGTGGCCGCAATAGCAATTGCCAACGACGGGCGCGATTCCATCAATTCCCTCTATTTCGACACGGAAGCTCCAGCTGCCGGCCTCGAAACTTGTGCTAAGGGCGATGCCCGTCATGGCCGGCGCGCCATCGTCGCCTTTGCCTGCTCCTTGAATTCTCCGTTGCTCAACCGGACCGCCCTTGCGGGGCAAGGCAATGTTAAGGCGATCATCGACAAGTTCGGTTTCGCGATGCCCCCGGTCCATGCCGCGGGGGAGGGCACGCCGCCGTCGACGGCGGCCGTTCTCGGGCAGATCGCCGGCGCTCCGCGCCGGGTGCATCAGATGTCGGCCGTTGTCCTGGCTTCGATTCTGAAAAAAGGACAAACCCCGATTAAGCTGCCATCTCTCGTAAAGGCCTATGATTTCACGAGTCCGGAGAATGCGCCTGCTGCCAAGGCTCTAGAGGCAACGACGGAGATTATCCCGGATTCGGTGATCAAGCGCAGCGCGGCTCCGCTTCTCAAGGCGCTTCTCGAAGCCCCGCTTTGTTACGAGGCCAACGGCGTGCCGACAGGAACCTTGAAATCGCTTTCCTATTGGTGTGCCGCGCGCCGACCGGGGCTTCGCCTTCACTTCGCGAAAACCGGTACTCAAGTCGGTGCCGACCCCAACGCGACTGTAGATACGTGGATTACAGGCGGCATCCAGTTCGCCAACGGTGCCGCCTATTCTTACGTGGTGCTCGTTGGAACGGGCAGCCCGCGCGAACCGTGGGCAACGAGCCTTCACGCCGCGCAAGTGGCTGCCCCCTTGTTGGAGACCCTTCTCGAAGACTTGACAATCCACGCCAAGACCAATGCCATGCCGGGCCTCCTTCCGCCGCGCCCGGCGCCCGCTCCAGTTGCTTCGGCCCAGCAAGCCAAGAAGCTATTGATCAACGGAACGGGTGAGGATGCCATGCAAAATGCGCTGCAAGGGCGCTGAGTTCTTCTTCCCACCGTATGGGCAAGATTGCGACAGATCATAGCCCGAGGCACATTGTTCGGGCTTCTGTCCTGATCTATGGTTGCCAGAGAATGCGAGGCCTCATTTGCGGACGGGGATAATATGAAACGCACCTGCACGTCACTTTTTGTCGGCGCCACCTTGATCTCCATTTCCGGCTTGGCAAGCGCCGACGAGACCGGACTGGCCTCCTCCCACGATCTTAGAAAGGAAAATGGCAAGCTTTGCATGTCGGATCATGCGCATTCCGGCTATGGCACGGGCTCGACAAAGGCTGCGGCGCGTGCGGCGGCGATTCGGTCTTGGATCGATTTCA
>CAZSNH010000031.1:0-5932 GCA_964607855.1 uncultured Hyphomicrobium sp.
GAACTTCTTCGCCGCTGCAGGCTACGATCGCGTATGATGGGAATCTGCTCTAGGATCCCGTGAGACAAGAGCCAAAGGCCGCCGCGAGGACGAGACCGTCATGAGATCAGACCGCGAAGATTTCGACGCCATCATCATTGGCGCGGGCCACAACGGACTGACGTGTGCCGCCTACCTGGCGCGAGCAGGCATGCGCGTCAAGGTTCTCGAAGCGCGCCCTGTCATCGGTGGCGCTGCGGTGACAGAGGAATTCGCGCCGGGCTACCGCAATTCGAGCTGCTCCTACGTCGTTAGTCTTCTCAATCCTAAGGTCATTCGCGAACTCGAACTCGTTCGATATGGCCTCGAAATCCTGCCGCGCGCCTGTGACGGGTTCTTCCCCCAGCCCGATGGCACTCATCTCATCTATGGTCCCGACGGCCAGGACTTCATGCGCCAGCTCGAGGCACGGGCGCCGGGCGAAGGCGCAGGCTACGAGCGCTTCGATCGGGATCTAAGCGCGCTCGTTCCCGTCTTTCGCGAACTCATGCTGACGACGCCGCCCAATCTCGACGGCAATTTTCGCGACATCGTCAATGCCGCTCAGGCCCTCAGAAGCGCGCGCAAGCTGGACTTGCGCCAGCGCGCTCTGCTGATCGACATCATGACCACGTCGGCTGCCGATTTCCTCGCCCGTTACTTCAAGGATGAGGCGGTCAAGGCGTCCTTCGGATACCTCGCTGCCATCGGTAGCCTCATTTCTCCCTACGCCGGGGGCACCGCCTACATTCTGCTCGATCACGTCGTCGGGGAAGCCAATGGCGTACGGGGCATGTGGGGCCATGCGAAGGGCGGCATGGGCGCAATTTCAAATGCGATTGCCAGATCGGGCGAAGCCCGTGGCGTCAGCATCGAGACCGGCGCCCCAGTTCGCGAGATCCTTGTGGAGCGAGGCACTGTCAAGGGTGTCGCAACGAACGACGGGCGCATCTTCCGTGCCAAGCGCATCGTTTCCGCGATACATCCCAGACTTCTGTTCGGAAAGCTCCTCGATGCCGCTCTTATTCCCGCCAACCTCAAGGAGGACATCGACGACTACGTGACCATTTCGGGGACGTTCCGCATGAACGTCGCGCTCGACGAACTACCTGACTTTAAGTCCCTCCCAGGAAAGAAGCCCGCCCTTCAGCACACGGGCTCGATCATCATCAGTCCGTCGCTTGCTTATCTCGACAAGGCCTACGATGACGCCAAGGGTGGGGACTGGTCGAAGGCGCCGATGATCGAAATGTGCATTCCTTCCACGATCGATCCGACGCTGGCTCCTGAGGGCAGGCATGTGGCGAGCCTTTTCTGCCAGCATTTCCATCCCTATCTCTCGGGCGGGCGCGACTGGGATGATCACCGGGAAGAAGCGGCCGATCTTATCATCAAGACTGTCGATCAGTATGCCCCAAACTTTTCGCGTGCAGTTACGGCACGAAAGATTCTCTCACCCAAAGACCTCGAACGCGAATTCGGGCTCGTGGGCGGTTGCATCTTCCATGGCAGCTTGAAGCTCAATCAGGTCTTCTCCATGCGTCCGGCGGCGGGAATCGCCGACTATCGGGGACCGTTCAAGGGCCTTTACATGTGCGCTGCCGGAACCCATCCGGGAGGCGGCGTCTCGGGAGTTCCCGGGCACAATGCGGCGCGAGAGATCATCCGTGATGCTCGCGGCTGGTTCGGCAAAATACGGTCGAGAGCAGCTATCTAGAGTTGTCTCCAGAACACACAAATCCAAGTCATTGAAACCAAGTGACCGATCAAATTGACCCCGGCGCCCAGAACGGGCTAGCTTTATCTACCCTGCGTATCAGGCGCAGCCGTAGAGGAGGGAGAACGATAATGAGGTCACTTCGCGTTGCATGCGTAGCAATGACGGTAGTTCTCGCATCCGGTCTGACCGTCGCTGAGGCCGCTTGCGTCACCAAGGGAGCCATTGCGACTGCCGAATCCGAGAAATCGGCCAAGTGGTACGCCCTCGAGACGATGGTTCAGGCCGTGAGCTGGAGCCTTTGGCCGGGCTTCCTGGCCAATGGCAAAGTGGAAGGTTATCGCATCACTGGCGAGCGCTATTCCTGCAAGAAGGATGGCGGAGCCGTGACATGCCGCGGACGGGCGACCTTCTGCAAGACCTAAGAACCGCTCCACAAGGCGGTTCTTGCTGAATTTGAAGCGGCCGGCAGCCCCAAGAAGGGTTGCGGGAGTGTTCCTCTCGGATTGCCGCTTACAGATCGATGAGCGTGTTACGCCATCGAGAGCGGCCCTGGTCATGTGCGAATGACCCGCGGACATGCGCTAAACGCCGCGCTCTTACGGCGGGACTGCGCCGCGGCGCCTTGGACGTTGATTGGCCGGTCAGCCCAGTGTAGCCCATCCGCAAGTCATTCCAGGGCAAGAGAGACATGGGCTTCAAATGCGGCATTGTGGGCCTGCCGAATGTTGGCAAATCCACGCTTTTCAACGCTCTCACGCAAACAGCGGCGGCGGAGGCCGCGAACTATCCCTTCTGCACGATCGAACCCAATGTCGGGGAAGTGGGTGTGCCAGACGAGAGGCTCGATAAGCTTGCCAAAATCGGCAAGTCGCAAGAGATCATTCCGACACGTTTGACCTTCGTGGACATCGCGGGTCTCGTGCGCGGGGCATCGAAGGGTGAAGGTCTCGGCAATCAATTTCTCTCTCACATCCGCGAAGTCGATGCCGTGGCTTACGTCCTTCGTTGTTTCGAGGACGACGACATCACCCACGTCGAGAACCGCATCGACCCCATTGCGGACGCCGAGACTGTCGAAACGGAGCTGATGCTCGCCGATCTGGAGAGCGTCGAGAAGCGCGCTCTAGCGATCGAGAAAAAAGCCAAGGCCGGAGACAAGGACGCCAAAGCCCAATACGCCCTTTACGAAAAGGCCCTCACTTTGCTGCGAGAAGGCAAACCGGCACGTCTCGCAAAACTCACCCCTGAAGAGGAGCCCGCTTTTCGCGCGCTCCAGCTTCTCACCGCAAAGCCCGTTCTTTACGTGTGCAACGTGGACGAAGCATCAGCGGCCAACGGGAATTCGTATTCGAAAATGGTCGAAGAGCGGGCCAGAGCCGAAGGCGCCGGCTGCGTCATCATATCGGCCAAGATTGAAAGTGAGTTCGCCGGACTGCCAGCCGAGGATCGCGCCGCATTCCTTGCCGACATGGGACTTTCAGAGCCGGGCCTCAACAGGCTCATTCGCGAAGGCTACAAGGTGCTCGGTCTCATCACCTACTTCACGGTCGGCCCCAAGGAGGCCCGCGCGTGGACTGTCACCAAAGGTTCCAGGGCCCCCCAGGCCGCCGGTGTCATCCATACGGATTTCGAGAAGGGATTCATTCGCGCGGAGACCATCGCGTATGACGATTACGTTGCTTTCGGCGGTGAAACCGGAGCCAAGGACGCGGGCAGGATGCGACTTGAAGGGAAGGACTACGTCGTCAAGGATGGCGACGTCATGCATTTCCGATTTGCAACCTGAGCCACAATTCGTTGCGTCTTGACCGGTAGCCCGTTGACCGGCTGTGGGTAGTCGGAGCAAACACGCCTCATGATTGGTGTTTTCGATTCAGGCCTCGGGGGATTGACGGTGCTGCGCGCTCTTTACGCGCGCTTTCCGCGTCAGTCGTTTACCTATTTGGGCGACCACGCCCACGTCCCCTATGGTAACAAAAGCTCGGAAGAGATCGTCGAGCTGACACGGGCCTCGGTCGAAGCGCTCTTCAAGCGCGACTGCAAACTGGTGCTCCTGGGTTGCAATACGGCAACTGCCGTTGCGGCACGCCGCCTGCAGCGCAGCTGGCTTCCCGATAGTCCCTGGCTCGCCAAGGGGCATAATGTCATTGGCATCGTGGCCCCGACGGTCGAGGCGGCAACTCAGACGCCGTGGGCGATCACGACCCCGCAATACCCGCAGAAGTTCCTCACCGATCGCATCGCCGTCTTCGGAACAACGAGGACAATCACGTCGAACGTCTATGCCGAAGAGATCCGCAAGCGCTGCCCGAAGGTTCAGGTCATCCAGCAGGTATGTTCGGAACTAGCAGGTGCCATCGAGGACCAAGCCGGTGAGGAGCGCCTCGAAGAACTCGTGTGCGAGGGGATTGCGGGTGCTCTTGCCCAAGCCGGCGGAGAGCCGCCACACCGCGCCATCCTCGGATGCACTCACTTCCCGCTCGTCGAGCATTTGTTCCGCCGCCATCTGCCACCGGCCACGCGCATTCTTTCGCAGCCTGAGATCGTTGCCGACAGCCTCGAGGACTATCTTGCGCGCAGGCCAAACTATGCGAATGAGACCGACACCCCCCTCCTCAAACTGCTGACGACGGGTAATCCCGCTTCCGTCAGCGACAGGGCCCGCGTTTTCTGGCCCGGCGTACCCGCCTTCGAAGCAATCAGGAGTCTGTGAGAAGGTTTGATCGCGCATATCCAGAAATTTCGTCGCACCATGCGATTGGACAAGACGGGGCCGCATACACCTTGAAAGAATTTCGGCTCTTCGCGTACGCACCAGATCCCAAGTGAGGTGCCCCATGTCGACCCTTGATCCCACAACTTGCGCGATGCGCCCCTGCATCGTGGTAACAGGGGGCTCGCGGGGCATTGGTTTTGCGCTGGCCAAACAATTCGCAGCCACGGGTCACGACATCTTGCTGATTGCTCGTGGCTCGGAAGACCTCGAGCATGCGGCGAAGGTGCTTCGTCTCAATCATCCCGCGCTCGGCATCCATACTCTCGCGCTCGACATCACATCCCTCGACACGGTTGGTGCCATCGAGCAAGCACTTTTGAGCCGGGACCTTTTCTGCAACATTCTCATCAACAATGCCGCAGCAGGACTCTCAGGGCCGTTCTACACTCAAAGCAGCGCCGAGATCTCGGCCCTACTCAATACAAATATCCTGGCGTTGACGAGGCTCACGCACGCCGTTCTTGCCGGTATGCGCGCAAGGGGGAAAGGCGCGATCATCAATATAGCCTCGCTCGGCGCTTATGTGCCGGGACCTCACCAGGCCGTCTACTATGCGAGCAAGGCCTACGTCGTCTCGCTCTCGGAAGCCCTCAGCGCTGAACTCTCTGGCTCAAGCATCCATGTCATGGCGATCTTGCCGGGCCCCGTGCCAACCAGCTTTCACAAGGATATGGCGGCGGATCGCGCGCTCTATCGCTTTCTCATTCCGCAAACCTCACCAGACAAGGTTGCCCGCTCGGCCTACCGAGCCTTTCTTATCGGACGCCGCGTCGTGGTGCCCGGTATCATGAACCAGCTTTTTGCTCTCGCAATCCGGCTCGCCCCCCACTTCGTTTCCATTCCCTTAATGGCTTGGCTGCTCAGAAATCCCGATCCGGATCACAATTGATGCCTGCGTTGCTGCGTTTGCATTCTGGAAACACATTGCCGGTTAGATCGGTTGAGGCGCAGGGATTTTGTTTGGCGTACTCTGGCGCTCTGCTGCGGCGGCGAGTTAAAGTAGAGATTGTCCCCTCTCGCCGCCGCATTTCCTTCACGCGCGATTGCGCCCTGGCGGCTTCGGCGTCATGAACCCGCGGCACCGAGATTATGGCGAACCTCTGTGAGAAGCGCACGCCGCTCGACCCGGGCCCGCAGGGCCTCCTCCATCGAAACCTCCGCGAAACGCGAGGACGTATGCGGCAGCATTTGGCCGATGAGATCCATGTCCGCTGAAATCACTGTTCCAATCATAAAATATCCGCCCCCCGACACTGCATCACGATGGAGCACAATCGGCTCCGAACCGCCCGGCACCTGAATCGAGCCATAAGGATAGCAGGCGTCGACGATATTCGAAGGATCGGATCCTGCCCCAAAGGGCTGCTCACGTGGTACGAACGTAAGGGGTGTTCCGCCGCGGAATCGATATCCAATAC
>CAZSNH010000031.1:5942-12146 GCA_964607855.1 uncultured Hyphomicrobium sp.
GAGAAAAATCTCGCGAGCGAAGATCTCTCGACCCGGCGATCGTAGAGCCCCGGAATGGTGCGCAGAACTGCCGGATTGCGTGGCAACCGGCGCAGCGAATTGGGCACGCTCATACCTTCCTTGACTGTCCGCCCGGCGGCGCCCACGGGCAGCTCATCACCAGCCAAAAGCTTGCGGCCGAGATGTCCGCCGAGGGCGCCCAGCGCATAAGTTGACCGGCTGCCGAGGACGACAGGCGTGTCAATGCCACCTGAGATGGCGATGTAAGCGCGCGCGCCCGCGACCAAGGTTCCAAACGACAGCCTTTGCCCGCGATGCACTGCGAAAGACGTCCAGGTTGGGAATACGGCTCCGTCAACCTTCGGAGGCAACTCAGCGCCCGTTACGGCAACCATGGCATCGGCTGTGAATTCGAGTTCCGGCCCCGTGAAGACGGCTTCAAGAACCGCTGCACTCTCGCAATTGCCAACGAGCATGTTGGCGCACCGCAGTGAGTGCCGATCCATGCCTCCAGACAGCGGAATGCCGATGTGATAGTAGCCCGGCCGCCCGAGATCCTGGACGGTTGTCGCCAGCCCCGGGGCGTGAACCTTAATGGCCATGGAGCACCCCATCGAGCTTACAGTTGTAGCCGTCGATGTCGCGGTTGAAGTCGGCGAGCGAGAACGTCACGTCGCGTATGAGGGGTACGAAACGCCCTTGAGCAACGTCGGCAACGGCTGCATCGTAGGCTTCGCGCCCGATCGGCTTCCACTTGACGATGTCGCCCGGCCGGAACAGACACATGAAATCTTTGAGATAGCTTATCTCCTGCTTTGGGTCGTAGATCGGCATCGGCGTGATGCCGAACATCTGATAGCCGCCTGCGCCGCGGACCGAATAGATGCACCCGAAACAGCCGCCGTGGCCGACCGTCAATTTCGGTGTATCCGTGCGCGGCCGCAAATACTTCGGCACCTGGATCTGCCGCTTCCTCTCGACCATTTGATAGAGAAACGGCAGACCGGCGACGAAACCGACCATCGAGACGAACCAGGGTGCTGCCGAGTGGGCGGCGATAAACTCGTCGACGCTTTCCAGATTGTTGAGGCGCGCGGCATACGCGATGTCCGTGCTCGAAGGGTCCTGGTGGCGCTCGCGAAAGCGCATTAGCGTCTCATGCGTCCAAGGATCGTTGTAATAAACCGGGATCTCGATGATTCGCGTCTTGATCACAGGCTCTGCGCGCTCGGCAATTGTTTCGAGCCGCTTTACCTCTGACATGAGATCGTTGGGGTGGATCTCGTCGGGATCGAATTTGATCTGGAATGAGGCGTTGGCCGGGCATATTTCGGTGACGCCCTTGATGCGGTTTTCTCGAACGGCTTTGGTAATCGAAAGGCTCTTGAAGAAGGCTTCGAGCGACATTGCCTCGTCCACCTCGACAAAAAGGTGTTCATCGCCTCCGAACGAATACCGGGTCTGCATCATTCTTCCCCGTCAACCGCCCTCCGTCATGCTAGACTTCGATCTCGGCCAATGGCTGACCGGGCATGACTTCGTCATCCGAATTCACCAAATACCTGACGAAGCGCCCCTGCATGGTCGCGCGCGCTTCGTTGAAGGATTTCATGACCTCGACAAGCCCGATCACGTCATTTACAGCAACCGGATCTCCGGGGGCTTTGAACAGCGGATCGGAAGGCGAAGGGCGCTGATAGAAGATCCCAGGAAGCTCGGATAATATTTGCCGGACCACCATTCTGCTTCTCCACGGGCGTTTGATTAGACGTAGGGCGCCAGTGCCGTTCGCACGGCGCTCGCAATCTCGACGGCATTCGGCGTATCCGAATGCACGCAGACCGTCTCGGCTTTGACCGGCACGTCCTTGCCGCTGGCAGTGCGAACCACGCCCGCTCGAACAGCACGCACGCATTTCGCGGCGGCGGCGGCCGGCTCTTTAACGTCGTGCTCGCGCGTGATGATGAGCCCGCCGTCGTCACCGTAATCGAGGTCAGCGTAGAATTCGGCGATGAACCCTGTTCCGCGAGCGCCATAAATTTTTTCGTGGCACGTCCCCGACATGCCAAGTACCGGTACATGAAAGACGGCCGCCGCATCCGCGACTGCTTCCGCCATATCCTCCAGCCGCGCTGCCATGCCGTAGAGGGAGCCGTGCGGTTTGATGTGATTTAGCGCCATGTCCTCGGCGTCGAGAAAACCCTTGAGAGCGCCGACTTGGTAAATAATGCAGTTGCGCAGCTCTTCGCGGCTTATCTTCATTTCGCGCCGGCCAAAGCCCTGCAAATCTGGGAGCGAGGGATGGGCACCGACCTTTACGCCGTGTGCCTTGGCAAGCCTCACTGTCTTCATCATGTGGTTGAAGTCGGAGGCGTGAAAGCCGCAGGCCACATTTGCAAGATCAATGAGCGGCATGAGGGCTGCGTCATCCCCCATCCTGTAGAGGCCGAAGCTTTCGCCCATGTCGCAGTTCAGAGTGATCCCCACGCCATATTCTCCGATCTCGGTATGCAGATTGACTGTCGCAGGATTGGTTCTGACGATCAAGCGGGCTGCCCGATTCCCCGGGGGCCAAGCCGGAAAGCAATTGCAAGTGAAACTCTCTGCATCTCCTTGTGAGTTGCGCGAACACCCAGAATTCTAGCGCCACAACAGGGCAGGAAGCGCAAACCGAAAGCGATCTGGCATGGCTTTTAGGATGTGACGCGCTATAGCTGTTGCCTATCGAATTGGGATCGAGAAGGCATTTAATCGATCCAGCTGATATGATCATAATCAGTCCAATGCATGTTTCTCACCCGCAGAGTGAGCCTCTTTGAACGACGCGAACGCCAGCACTGAAAAAAAGAAGCCCGGCACGCTAGCCGACGCATTTGAGGCGATTTTTGCATGGGAGGCCCCGCTTGCAGAGCGCTTGTCGGCCTATGCAGGCTTCATGAGTGATCTCAATCCCTTGATTGCTGATGCTTACGAAAATCTCATCTACAGATTGAGAGCGGGAGAGGCGGGTCGGAACGCTCCGGCCATCGGAGAATCCTTGCCGCCTTTCCTCCTACCGGCAAGCAATGGAAAGCTGGTCGCACTTGAAGATCTTACGGCCGTTGGTCCCGTCGTCCTTAACTTCAATCGGGGACATTGGTGCCCATTCTGCCGGATCCATTTGCAGGGGCTCTCACGCCATTTCTACGAATTCCAGAAAGCGGGGGCGGAACTCGTCTCCATCGTCCCCGATCGCCAGCAGTTCTTGCGCCGGCTGAGACTCGAGACGAACGATCGGATTCGCGTCTTGACCGACATCGACAATGGCTATTCACTGTCCATTGGCTTGGTGATGGCGCTCGACGAGCGCATTCAAAGCCTCATGAGAGAACGTGGGATTCGCCTTGATGTCTTTCAGGGAAATGACGGCTGGTTCGTTCCCCTTCCTGCTACTTTCGTCGTTGATCGCAAGGGGATCATTGCAGCCCGTCATGTCGACCCCGATTTCCGTAACCGCATGACGATTGAGGCCATTCTAGCCGCTCTTGCCGGCCTTAACACACCCTGACAGAGGCAACCTAGCTCAAGAGTAACGACTAATTCGTGAGTTTTACTTGGCAACTGTGGCGTTTGCCTCTTTATACTGGGTTTTGGGTACGAACTGAGACCGCTGATAGTCGCAGAACCGGGAAAACGATGAGCGCATCCCAAAATCCGGAAGAAGAATTTGTAAGAGAGCTTTGCTCCATGGAGGCGCCGCTCGGCGAGCGCCTGGACAAATTCTCAGCGTTCGTACGTGAGTTTGGGGTGGAATTCGCCGAAGCTTACGACGAGCTCGCCGCCCGATTGTCTTCTGTCAAGGCCGGAAGCGAAGCGCCGAACGTCGGCGAGATCATGCCGGAGTTCGTGCTTCCCGATTCTCGAATGAAGTTTCGCAGCCTGAGCGAATTTCTTGAGAAGGGGCCGCTGGTTGTCAGCTTCAATCGCGGACACTGGTGTCCCTACTGCATGGTCGAGCTTCATGCCTACCGGCAGGCGCACAAGGAAATTGCAGCGGCAGGCGCCCAGGTCGTTTCGATCATGCCGGACCAGCCCGAATATGTGGCCAAGGTTGCTTCCCAGGTGAACGAGGCCTTCCCGATCCTTTCCGACGAAGGCAACGGATATTCGCTCTCTCTCAATCTCGCGATCTGGCTCGGCGATCAGATCAGGAAGCTCAACAGTGGCGTCGAGATCGCGTTAGAGAAGAGTCAAGGAAACGATGGCTATTTCGTACCGATTCCGGCGACTTTCGTCGTCAGCCCCGATGGGACCATCGCGGCGCGTTTTATCGATCCGGACTTCCGGCGCCGGATGGAAATCGAGGATGTCCTGACCGCCCTGCGCCAGCTCCGTACCTGAGGGGAACGCGCGCTATACCTATGCGCGTGCCTTTTGAGGGATTTCGCTCGCCCCTCCATAGTCCGACCAGTCGGCAGCGCGCATCATCTTGATCATGGTGCTTGCCGCCGTCGACCTCTGCCGGCCAGCAACGGAATAGATACTCACCGGGCGATTGATATTGAGGCCATCAATCTCGATCAGTGCCACGTCCGGAGACGATATGGAGCTGACCGGAGCAATAGCTAGACCGAGATTGGCGGCAAGCAGTGCATCGAGATCGCTATCCGTCTCCACCTTGTGACCGAGGTCGGGAGCGATACCACGCGCCCTGACGAACGCACTAAGGGCGTCCGAATTCTCGCAATGCAGGCGGCACAAGAGGCGCTGCTTACCGATTTTCTCCAGCGCCACCGAGGACTGCTTCGAGAGGGGATTGGCCTTGCTGACCGCGAGCATATAAGGCTCAGTGAACAGCGGCCAGTTTTCGAGCCGATCCCAATTGTCGGCGAAGGGACCGGCGACGGCTACTTCCACGTCACCCTTCTTGAGGCGCTCGGCAATCTCGACAGTGGCCCCCCGAGAGAATCTGATCTCAAGGCCCGGAAAGACGCGCACGAGCTCTGTCAGGATCGGAACAAGCAGCGAAATGCTAATAGCTGAGGAAAGCCCGATGGAGAGTGGAGCAACCACCCCTTTCTTGATCGAAGTCGCCATCTGTTTGGCTGTTTGAGCACTGTCGTAGCATTGCTGCATCAACGGCAGCATGCGCTGTCCCAAATCGGAAAGATGTGTCAGGTTGCGCTCGCGCCGGAATAACTCGCCACCAAACTCTTCCTCGAGCTGCTTGATGGCGCGCGTCAGCGAAGGCTGAGCCACATTGCACTCTTCTGCGGCACGCGTGAAATTCAACACACGTGCCACTGCCAGGAAATATCTCACCTGGTGCATTTCCATTCGATCGAACCCGGCATCCTTATTCGCTGCTACCAAGACGCCGTCCCAGAGCGCCTCCATAGCCTCGAGCTATCGAATTGCAAACCAATCGATATTTTATCCTCAAGAGCGGCGAAGGTACTCTTTTGTGCGTGAAAAGAAAAGCTGCTTCGCCATGTGACTAAAGCTTGAAACGCTGGCGTAAAGCACCGTCAAGGCATCTGAAATGTCAATACAATTTGTACCGATCTTCAGATTTCGCTGGCTCGTTCCCGTCCCACTTCGCATGCGAATGGCCGGCGACAAACCGGAAGGCCGGTTTCCCGGTACTGGCCTTCCGGGCCCCCAAACCTGCCTTTCACCATCGCCTCTCACCGCAGCCCGCAAGCCCGGGCCTGCAAAATGCGCTTTAACCTGGAGATGACCCATGCAGCTTCGGACTGACGAAACATCCAAGGCCGCTACGCGGATTGCGCTCTCGCTCTACGGTAAATCTGCCGTCGTGACAGGATCAACGAGTGGCATCGGCCTCGGCATCGCACGCGCCTTCGCCGGCGCCGGAATGAACATCATGCTGAACGGCTTCGGCGATCGGGCAGCGATCAATGAGACGCGCAAAGACCTCGAAACGACATTCGGGATCGCGACGGCCTACTCGGCTGCCGATATGTCGGTTCCGGCGGAAATAGAAGGCATGATCGAGGATGCACGCAAATCCTTCGGCAAGGTCGACGTGCTCGTCAACAATGCCGGAATTCAGCACGTCGAAGCGGTCGAGACGTTCCCGGTGAACAAGTGGGACGCGATCATTGCCATCAATCTCTCCGCCACATTCCACGCGATCCGGGCCGTCGTTCCCGAGATGAAAACACGCAAATGGGGACGGATCATCAATGTTGCCTCAGCGCA
>CAZSNH010000031.1:12156-12935 GCA_964607855.1 uncultured Hyphomicrobium sp.
TCGTCGCCTCACCTTTCAAGTCCGCCTATGTTGCGGCCAAACACGGCGTGCTTGGCCTCACCAAAACGGTGGCTCTCGAAACGGCAGAATTCGGGATCACCGTCAATGCCATCTGCCCGGGTTACGTGCTGACGCCCCTTGTCGAGAAGCAAATCCCTGAGACCGCCAGAGCGCGCAAAATTACCGAGGAGCAGGTGATCCGTGACATCCTCCTCCACGCCCAGCCAACCCGGAAGTTCGTAGCCACCGAAGAGCTCGGGGCGCTCGCGGTCTTTCTTTGCACAGATGCGGCTCAATCGATAACTGGGACCGCCCTTCCTGTCGATGGCGGATGGACAGCACAATGACCACACATGAACATAAGAGTGCCGCTCATCGCGACGGTACCATGGCGCGCGGCAACCGGGGCAACAGGATGCCGATCAACTTGGCGCTCCAAGGTGGAGGTGCTCACGGCGCTTTTGCATGGGGTGTTCTGGATAAAATTATTGAAGACGGACGGCTGACGGTCGAAGCAATCAGCGCCACATCGGCGGGTGCCATGAATGCCGTGGTTTTCGCCTATGGAATGTCGATTGGCGGCATGACCGGCGCCCGCGAAAAGCTCGAGGAGTTCTGGACCGAGATTAGCGCGGCCGGACAGCTCTACAGCCCAGTCCGGTCGCTGCCATGGGAAAAGGCACTCCAAGCCTTCGGGTGCCACTCGGAATTCTCGCCCACCTTCATTGCCTTTCAAGCGCTCACTCATCTCTTCTCGCCCTATCAACTCAACCCCTTCA
>CAZSNH010000032.1:0-12904 GCA_964607855.1 uncultured Hyphomicrobium sp.
TCACGCTTCTCATGAGCGACCCGACGTTCTACAAGCCTGCCGCCGACGGCACGCTCGACAAAGTGGGCGGCCTACTCGGCGGAACGAATATGGCCGCCGTCCACCTGTCGAAAGCGGTGGGCGGCTCGCTGTTCCTTGGCTTCATTTCAGCCGTGGCCTTCGCGACAATTCTCGCGGTCGTCGCGGGCCTCACACTTGCCGGAGCCAGCGCCGTCAGTCATGACCTTTATGCCTCGGTCATCGCCAAGGGACGGGCGTCCGAGTATACCGAAGTGAGATTGTCGAAGATTGCTGCGGTTGCCATCGGTATCCTCGCAATTTTCCTCGGCTACATTTTCGAAAAACAGAACGTCGCCTTCATGGTGGGCCTTGCCTTCGCGGTTGCCGCAAGCTGCAACTTCCCAGTCCTCCTCATGAGTGTCTTCTGGAGGGAGACGACCACGCGTGGAGCATTCGTCGGTGGCTTCCTCGGCCTCATTTCGGCGGTCGCCATGGTTGTCCTCAGTCCCGCCGTTTTGGTGAAGACATTCGGGTACGAGAAGGCGATCTTCCCGTATGACAATCCAGCACTCTTCTCGATGGCACTGGCATTCCTCGGCATTTGGATTTTCTCCAAACTCGATAGAAGTGCGCGCGCATCGGCCGAACGCGCCGCATTCGAAGCCCAGTTCGTGAGATCCGAAACCGGTATCGGGGCCGCGCAGGCAGCCGCGCACTAATTGGTCTTGCCGACGCAAGGCTGGAAGGCTGGCGCGATGTTGTGCAAGATGTCGGTGTTCCAGATGGAGCACCATGATGGCGCGTGTCTTCTTCACACCGAACCTAGTCCGCCATATCGGCAATCAGAACGGCACCTCACCCGGGGCCACCGTGCGCGAAGTGCTGGACGCGCATTTTAAAGCCAAGCCCCTCGTCAGAAGTTACGTACTCGACGATCAGGGAGCGCTCCGCCGGCACATGAATATTGTCGTGTGCGGGGCCCCCATAAAAGACCGCATTCATCTCACCGACCGCGTGCCGGAGGACGGGGAAATCTATGTCATACAGGCCCTGTCGGGCGGGTGAGAAGGAGACCAAAATGAGTGACACACTTCTTGTCGCGACACGCAAGGGATTGTTCACATTAGAGCGCGCCGAACACGCTGTGCCGAGATGGCAAATCGCGTCCACCGACTTCCTCGGCGATAACGTATCCATGGTCTTGAAGGACCCCCGCGATGGTTGGCGATACGCGGCGCTCGAGCATGGTCATTTCGGATGCAAGATGCACCGATCGCCGGGGCCAGACGCACCATGGGAGGAGTGTGCGAGCCCGACATATCCGCCGAAGCCCGAAGGAATTGTCGACACCGACGGATGGGGCAAGCCCATTCCCTGGAGCACTGTCAAGATTTGGGCTCTCGAAGCCGGAGGCGCCGATCAGCCGGGTCTCCTATGGTGCGGAACAATCCCCGGCGGCCTCTTTTGCTCGCGCGATCGCGGCGAGAGCTGGGAATTGAACAGACCGCTCTGGGACGAGCCCAAGCGGCAGAAATGGTTCGGTGGCGGCGCGGAACTGCCCGGGATTCACTCCATCGTGGTGGATCCGAGAAACTCGAACATCGTTCGGCTTGGCATCTCGTGCGGCGGCGTTTGGATGACCGAGGACGGAGGTAAGTCCTGGTTCAATCACGGTCATGGACTTCGCGCTGATTTCATGCCGCCTGAGCAGCAATTCGATCCCAACATCCAGGACGTCCACCGGCTTGCGCAATGCCGCAGCCATCCCGATCAGCAGTGGATCCAGCACCACAACGGCATTTTCGTTTCGAGCGATAATGGGAAGACCTGGCGGGAGGCCACCGGCGTTCCCTTCTCTTCATTCGGTTTCGTCGTTGCCGCTCACCCGCTTGATCCAATGACAGCTTGGTTCGTCCCGGCCCTCAGCGACCAGAAACGCGTCACGCCGGGCCAGGTTGTCGTCACTCGAACATGCGACGGCGGGCGTACGTATGAGATGCTTAGCGCGGGCCTGCCGGAGGAAAACGCCTTTGACATCACACTGCGCCACTGCCTCGACGTCGACAGCACGGGAGAGCGCCTGGCATTTGGCACCACCACCGGCAATCTGTGGATCTCAGAAAACGGTGGCGACAACTGGACAAATGTGTCGCATCACCTGCCGCCGATTTATGCCGTGCGGTTTGCAGGATAGCAGCCCTCACTTGGGCTTCTTGGCCAGCGGATGATGTTCCTGAACGAGCTTTCTCAAGCGCTCCTCAAGAACATGCGTATAGATCTGCGTCGTCGAAATATCGGCGTGGCCGAGAAGCTGCTGAACACTCCTCAAATCTGCCCCGCGATCCAGTAGGTGGCTTGCAAAGGCATGGCGCAGAACGTGCGGAGAAACCCGCTCCGGATCAATTCCTGCAGCGATGGCAGCCGCCTTGAGATCCTGGGCGAACCGCTGGCGCGTCAGATGCCCCTCGGTGCTCCGCGACGGAAAAAGCCACTTCGAATTGAGCATCTTGGCGACACCGTCCGCGGGATCCGAGCCAAGCGCCAGATAACGTTCCAAAGCGGCCCGAGCTGCTGAGTTGAGCGGCACGAGGCGCTCGCGCCCGCCTTTGCCCTTGATCGTCAAGACGCGACCGTCGCCGTCGAGCACGTTGCGCGGCAGCGACACAAGCTCCGAGACGCGCAAGCCCGTTGCATAAAGCACTTCGAGCAGACAATAGAACCTCTGCTGGCTGACGAGCGCCCGGCCCTTCAATCCAACACAAGCCTTCTTGGCGGTTTCGATCAAATGGTCCACTTCCGCAATCGAAAGCGTTTTGGGAAGGCTGCGCGCTTGTTTGGGTGCCACCGCGCCCTGAGAGGGATCTTCCGCTACGACTCCTTCAGCCTCTAGAAATTTGTAGAGCTGGCGCAGCGCCGACAACCGTCGGGCACGCGAAGCCGGAGCAAGCCCCGCAGCGGCGGCGTCCTGAACATATCGCGAAATGTCTCCTCGCCCGACGGCGAGTACGCTAAGGCCCTCACGTTGAAGGAAGCGCGAGAAATCGTCGAGATCCCGGCGATAGGCGTCGAGCGTATTCCGGCTCGCACCCCGTTCTGCCTCAAGCATCTCCAGGAAAGCGTCGATGTGCCGGCGATCGGTTTCGCTCACCACCATCTTTACCCCGTCACGTGCCGGACGCCGGCGGCCAGACTACGAAAAGCACTTCGAGAGTTGGCTGAACTGCTTGCCTCCTGAAACCGGCATATCGAAGTTCCCTACTCGAATGCCCGAAGGCCAATAACCCGTCCGTTCCTGATGAGAGACGGGGCACACAATCGCTCATGTACTCATCGGCGAATTTTAACCCCGGGGACCACCTTCTTTTCTTCCTGCTGCTGGGGCTCGAAGCGGGTGGCCAGCACGAAAAGCGAGCCATAAATCACGCTTCCGATGAGCCCGATGACCACAAGAAACCTGAAAAGGCTTGGCATTTAGGGTTGCTCTCTTCGACCGCTATCTCTTGGCCTAAATTGGCGCCATTATGACCTTTCGTGGCCCCTGGCTCTATACAACCTCGGTATCGTACGGAACCAGTCTTTCTGCCCAAATGGACAATTCTCTGACGTGGAGGCTTGCTGAGCGTAGCGCTGGAGGCTCACGGTTGCAGTTGTTCTTCAAATGCGTGAAAGCATGATGCCATGATTCGATTTGGAATTGGCCGCAAGAGAAAGCCATCCGAGGATACACGAATGATGTCGGATATCCGCAAGGCGCTCAACAACCGGTCCATCGTGATGGTCGGCCTCATGGGTTGCGGAAAATCGGCCGTGGGCCGCCGCTTGGCGGCTGTTCTCGGGCTGCCTTTCGTTGATGCCGACGACGAGATAGAGCGCGCGGCCGGCAAGACGATCAACGAGATCTTCTCCGATCATGGTGAGGTTCACTTCCGCGAGGGTGAGCGCAAGGTAATTGCACGGCTGCTCGATTCCGGTCCCCAGGTGCTCGCCACGGGAGGAGGGGCCTTCATCAACAAAGAAACGCGCGCTAAAATCAAAACCTCAGGTATCTCAATTTGGCTCAAAGCCGATCTGCCGACCCTCATGAGACGGGTCGGAAAGCGCGACACGCGGCCCCTCCTGCGAACGGCCGACCCGGAGCAGGTCATGCGCAATCTGATGGAGCTCCGCTACCCGATTTATGCCGAAGCCGACATTACGGTGGAAAGCCGGGATGTCCCACACGAGGTCATGGTGGCTGACGTGATTGCCGCACTGCGCTCAAATCTTAAATTGGCGGCTCCAGCTGCAGTCTGATAGGAACACGCACAAGAGCCTGCGGATCCCGGACCCCACCATGCCAACTGCCATTAACTCGCTTGCTTCGTCGCCCCATCAAATCCGCCGTGTTGGGGTGGATCTCGGCGCGCGCGCCTACGAGGTTCTGATCGGCCCCGAGCTCCTGGTGAATGCCGGCCGGCACATCGCATCGCGACTGAAGAAAGCCAAATGCGGCATCGTCACCGACGAAAACGTAGCCCGCTACCATCTTGCGGTCCTTGAAGCTAGCCTCAGGGCCGAGGGCCGGCTGGCGGGATCTCTTGTCCTTCCGGCGGGCGAAAAAACAAAGAGCTTTCGCGAACTTGCGCCTCTCTGCGAGAAGCTCCTGGAAATGGGGTTGGAACGCGGAGATCTTGTCGTCGCGTTCGGGGGAGGCGTTATCGGCGATCTCGTCGGCTTCGCTTCTGGAATATTGCGCCGCGGCGTGCGCTTCGTTCAAATTCCCACAACACTCCTGGCCCAGGTCGACAGCTCAGTCGGAGGCAAGACAGGCATCAACACGCCTCAAGGGAAGAACCTCATTGGCGTGTTTCATCAGCCGAGCCTCGTACTCGCCGACACTACTGTTCTGCAAACCTTGCCTGCGCGAGAAATGCGGGCAGGCTACGCTGAAGTGGCCAAGTACGGTCTTCTCGGAGACGCGAATTTCTTTACTTGGCTCGAGAAGAACTGGAAAGAGATTTTCGATCACGATACGGCGGCACTGACGCATGCCATCGAAACCAGCGTCAAAGCCAAAGCGGCGATCGTTGCCCGCGACGAGCTTGAGACGGGTGATCGCGCGCTCTTGAACCTCGGCCACACGTTCGGCCACGCACTCGAGGCCTGGACTGGCTACTCCGATCGCCTCCTGCATGGCGAGGGCGTCGCAATCGGGATGTGCCTGGCGTTCCGCCTCTCAGAAGAACTCGGCCTCACGGCGAGTGGCACGGCAGCGCGCGTTGCCGACCACCTCCGCGCCGTTGGGCTGCCGACTAGGATTGGCGATATCCCGGGTGGCAAGGCCAATGCGGACGAGTTGCTAGGGCTTATGGGACAGGACAAGAAAGTGCGCGAAGGAAAGCTGACATTCATTCTCGTGCGCGGGATTGGAGAGGCTTTCATTACGCGCGATGTCGATCCGGGGCGGGTCCAAGCATTTTTGGCCGAACAGATTGCCACGGAGCAGAATGCCAAATAGTTGTAAAATAACGATAAATTGACACCATCGGTCCGCAGCCCACACGCGCTGTGGTGAAATTATCCTATAGTGGGGTCTAAACCCCTGATACCGGATACGGCCATGACCCTCGAAATCGGACTGACCCTTGGCGCGATTGTGCTGCTCATCGGCTTATCGGCATTCTTCAACATGAGCGAAACGGCGCTCACTGCTTCGTCGCGGGCCAGGATGCATGCCCTCGAACAGGAAGGAAACTCAAAGGCTCGACTCGTCAATCAGCTCCTTTCGGCGCCCGAAAAAATGATCGGCGCGGTGCTCATCGGAAATACACTCGTTGACGTCTTCGCCGCGGCGCTTGCCTCGACTTTGGCCGTCTCCCTCGTTGGCGACATCGGGGTCGCCTACGCGACCGGAATCGTTACCGTTCTTATTGTGATATTCGCCGCCGTTCTCCCGAAGACGTTCGCGCTCGCCGCGCCCGATACGACGGCGCTTTTCGTCACCCCCATCATGCGCGGGATCGTAAGGGCGCTCACTCCCTTCACGATCGCGATCGAGTACATTGTACGCGCCATTCTAAAGCTCACGCCATCGACGAAGGATGACGAAGCCAACATTCTTTCGGCGCATGAAGAAATCCGGGGCGCGATCGACCTTCAGGCAAAGGAAGGCGCCGTGCAGAAGGTCGATGCCTTCATGTTGGGAGGCGTGCTCGATCTGCGCGAACTGCAGGTGGCGGACATCATGATTCACCGGACTAAGATGGAGACCCTCAATGCCGATGAATCCCCGGATGTCATCATCCAGGAGATTCTGAAGTCTCAGTACACACGCGTACCCCTCTGGAAGGGCCAGCCGGAAAACATCGTTGCCGTGCTTCACAGCAAGGATCTGCTCGCCGCGCTCGGCCGTTCGGGGTGGGACCCCTCCAAACTCGATGTCATGAGTTTTGCGCAGCCCCCTTGGTTCGTGCCGGATACGACATCGCTTCAAGATCAGCTCAATCAATTCCTGAAGCGCAAGGCGCAGATGGCGCTCGTCGTCGATGAATACGGCGAAGTTCAGGGCCTCATCACTCTTGAAGACATCCTTGAGGAAATTGTCGGCCAGATTGCCGACGAGCACGACGCCGGCGACGTTCACATCCGCCCGCAAGCCGACGGCACGGTCAACGTCGATGGAACCGTCGCGGTTCGCGATCTCAACCGGCAAATGGACTGGGATCTGCCCGATGACGAATGGACGACAATAGCCGGACTTGTCATTCATGAAGCGCAGACGATCCCCGAGCCGGGCCAAGTCTTCACGTTCTACGGCTATCGGTTTGAGATCCTGAGAAAGTCCCGAAACAAAATCTCTGCGCTTCGCATCAAACGGCTCGACGCAAATACGGTTGCCGCGGCAAAGAGCGCATGAGCTTCATCGATCAGAGGCCTCGGTTCAGTATTGCTGCAAATCAATTGCTCCAGCGCAAGCATGCGTAACATTGCTTGGCGGGAGGCATTCGGACCATCCGCTTGAGGTATGCCCTATGATCAAACGCATTCTGCTATCCGGACTGATGCTCGCTGCTCCTACATGCCCACTCAAAGCGGAGGAGTTAGGCGACCGGACTCGCGGACTGGAATATGCCAGAAAAAACTGCGCCAGTTGTCATTCGGTAAGCCCGCACGAAGGCCAGAGTATCATGAGCGATGCTCCCGATTTCGTGTCAGTCGCCAACACACCCGGCATGACGCCAACCGCGATTGCCGTCTGGCTGCAGACACCTCACCCGAACATGCCCAATTTCATCATCCCGGAAAGCGACATCGACGATTTGACAGCCTACATCACGAGCTTGAAGACGCCTAAGTAGGCGAGTGGCGAGGTTAAAATGAAAGTTGTCGAACCTGCATTAGAAGGGACACCAATAGGACGCATGGGGTCTCCCCACCTCACCTCAACTCGCCCGGCGCATAGGTAGAAAGCGCCAATGCATGAATCTTCCCTTTGAGTTCATCAGCAAGCGCATCATTGACGAGCCTGTGGCGCGCCACGCGGCTCAGCCCCACGAATTTCGGCGAGACGATCAATATGCGGAAATGGCTTTCGCCCGTGCCCGGCGACGACCGGTGCCCCGCATGTAACTCGCTCTCATTTACGACATCTAGTCGCTGAGGCTCGAGAGCCAAGATCAATTTTTCCCGAATTCGCGCTTCAGCCGACATTAAGAGTCCCTTTGTATTATTCAGCGTGCAGCCTGAACGCCTGTGTGCAAGGCGGAGAGGCCTTGCAAGTGGGGCTTTTAGTCCCCCTGGCGACAGTTGTAAGTCATCGCGCAAAGAAGCATAATCTGCGCCCCATGAAGCTCAACTCGAAATATTTCGACTCCATCCGCGTCGCTTCGAAGCGCGCAAAGGAGGAGGAGTCCAAGAAGGATCGCCATCCACCCTGCCAGTGGAAGGGCTGCGATAAGCCTGGTCCTCACCGGGCCCCCAAAGGCCGCGGACGCGACGGCGAGTATTACTACTTCTGTACCGATCATGTCCGCCAGTACAATCGCTCGTATAATTATTTCGATGGCATGAGTGATCGTGAGGTGGCCGCCTTCCAAAAGGACGCGATGACCGGTCACCGCCCGACGTGGAAGATGGCTGCAAACTCGTCGGCTCCC
The DNA here is from genome assembly GCA_964607855.1 of uncultured Hyphomicrobium sp. Classification (GTDB taxonomy): domain Bacteria; phylum Pseudomonadota; class Alphaproteobacteria; order Rhizobiales; family Hyphomicrobiaceae; genus CAZSNH01. Next base: position 8,136 of record CAZSNH010000032.1, read on the forward strand.
GGACTGGGAGGCTCTCGCTTCCGGCGCGGCAAGCCGGACTTGGAAAGCCCCAATCCCGCCGACCCCCATGAATTCTTTGCCTGGAGAGCAAGGCGCGCGCGAGAGGAGCCCGTCGAGAAGCGCCGTCAGCTGCGCCCCATTGAACGCCGGTCGCTCGATGCCCTGCACCTCGAACCGGGCGCCTCAAAAGAGGCGATCAAAGCCCGTTTCAAGGAGCTTGTGAAACTGCACCACCCCGATGCCAATGGTGGGGATAGCCGGTCCGAGGATAAGCTACGCGACATTATTCAAGCCTATAACCATTTGAAACAGGCTGGTCTCGTCTAAGTGGCCATGGTGCCTGCCGTAGGTTAAAAGGGCTCATCCCCGGCCTCTCACTTGTTATGATGCCGGTCAATTGTCACCCGTTACCCGCAACTCAAGAGCATCCATGCGCGCCTCAACCTCAGCTGACGCAAAGTCAGACGCCCAGAAACTACCCGACATGAAACTATCGGTTCGCCAGGTGTTCGGCATCGATACCGACCTCGAGGTCCCGGCATTTTCGCGCGCCGACGAGCACGTCCCCGATCTCGATCCCGACTATCTCTTCAATCGTGAAGTCACGCTCGCAATCCTTGCCGGGTTCAAGTTCAATCGCCGCGTCATGGTTCAGGGTTACCACGGCACCGGCAAATCCACCCACATCGAGCAAGTGGCCGCCCGATTGAATTGGCCGTGCATTCGAGTGAACCTCGACAGTCACGTCTCGCGTATCGATCTTGTTGGCAAGGATGCGATCGTGCTCAAGGACGGCAAGCAAGTCACCGAATTCCGCGAAGGCATTTTGCCCTACTGCCTGCAAAGCAATACGGCGCTCGTTTTCGACGAGTACGACGCCGGGCGCCCGGACGTCATGTTCGTCATACAGCGCGTGCTTGAAGTTTCCGGCAAACTGACTCTGCTCGATCAGTCGAAGGTCATCCGGCCGCATCCGGCATTCCGCCTCTTTGCCACCACGAACACGATCGGCCTCGGCGACACCTCGGGCCTTTATCACGGCACGCAGCAGATCAATCAGGGTCAGATGGATCGCTGGTCGATTGTTGCGACGCTGAACTATCTGCCCCATGATGATGAAACCAGGATCGTCATCTCCAAGGTCAAGAGCTGGGGCAAGACCGAGGCCAAACGCAAGACGATTTCCAACATGGTGCGCGTCGCAGACCTGACGCGTTCGGCCTTCATCAATGGCGATCTCTCGACGGTAATGAGCCCGCGCACCGTGATTACCTGGGCCGAAAATGCGGAGATCTTCAACGATATCGGGTTTGCATTTCGCCTCACTTTCCTCAACAAGTGCGACGAGCTCGAACGGCCTCTGGTTGCCGAGTTCTATCAACGTGCGTTTGGCGAGGAATTACCTGAGAGTGCCGCAAACGTCGCTTTGAGTTGATGCCTCTCTTAATAGAAGCGGAGCGCCGGACCGGCCCCCTGTTCGAATGTCACAGCCTCCAAAGATCAAGGAAGCACCCAATGAACCCCTGAAAAGGGCCATTGGGATTGCCGTTCGCACGATTGCCGGAGACGAGGAGGTTCATGTCGACTTCGCGCACAATAAGCCCGAAATAAACGGCAAGCAGATCACGCTACCAGAGCCCTCGCGTGCGCCATCGCGCCGCGAGGTCGCCGTCATCCGCGGCTGGGCGGACAGTCTCGCTCTAACTGCCGCCTGTCACGACAGAAAGATTCACAAGCGGCTCGCTCCATCCGCCGGGCCGGCGCGCGCCGTTTTCGAGGCCGTTGAGCGCGCCCGCGTCGAAGCTTTGGGCGCCAATCGGATGATGGGTATGGCGGATAATCTTTCCGCCAAATGCGAGGATCTCTACATCCACGGCAAGTTCGCCACCATCAGGGATCGCAAGGATGCACCGCTCGAAGATGCGCTGGCCCTCATTGTTCGCGAGCGGCTTACGGGCCGGCCTCCGCCGGCAGCGGCGGCTACGATCGTCGACCTCTGGCGACCTCTCGTCGAGAAACGCGGTGCGAAGGTCCTCGAGCGCATGCAAATGCTTGCCGACGATCAGGAGAGCTTCGGTAAGCTCGTGCGCGAGCTCCTAAAAACGCTCGAAATGACGGAAGCTGAGAGCGAACCGGAAAGCGAGCAGAACGAGGACGACGAGGAGGCCCAGGAGCCCGAGGGGGGCGAAAGCGAAGAAGAATCCGATGAGACGGGCACCGATGGCAAGGACTCGCCCGGCGAGCAGAGTGAGAGCGAGGGCGACATCGGTGAAACCGCTCAAGGCATGGAATCGATCGATACAGAGGGCCTCGATCACGACCAACAAGGCCTCGACGAAATCGAATCTCTTGAGCCTGCGCGGCCCAGTCAGTCGGTCCTCGATCACCCGGAAGCCTTCGGCTACAAGATCTACACGCGCGCATTCGATGAAGAAATAACTGCTGAGCAGCGTTCGACGCCAGAAGAACTCGAAAGGCTTCGCATGTTCCTCGACAAAGAGCTGAAATCGCTTTCGAGCGCTGTCGCCCGGCTCGCCAACAAATTGCAGCGGCGCCTGCTTGCCCAGCAGAACCGGGCCTGGGACTTCGATCTTGAAGAAGGCGCACTCGATGCGGCCCGGCTGACGCGCGTGATCGTCGATCCCATGCACGCGCTCTCGTTCAAGATGGAGCGCGATACGGACTTCCGCGACACCGTCGTAACTTTGTTGCTCGACAATTCGGGCAGCATGCGAGGGCGGCCGATAATGGTCGCGGCATGCTGCGCGGATATTCTCGCACGCACTCTGGAGCGCTGCGGCGTCAAGGTCGAGATTTTGGGTTTCACGACGAAAGCGTGGAAGGGCGGCCAGGCTCGCGAGCTGTGGCTCGCGGAAGGCAAACCCGCCAACCCTGGCCGGCTGAACGATCTGCGCCACATCATTTATAAGACCGCCGACGCACCCTGGCGGCGGGCGAAGCATTCACTCGCCTTGATGATGCGCGAAGGACTTCTTAAGGAAAACATCGACGGTGAAGCCCTTTCCTGGGCCCACAGGCGGCTTATGGCGCGCCCAGAGCAGCGCCGCATTCTAATGATGATCTCGGACGGCGCCCCGGTCGACGACTCGACGCTTTCGGTGAATTCAGGCACTTACCTTGAGAATCACCTGCGCCAGGTGATCGAGGAAATCGAGACGCGCTCGCCGGTGGAGCTGCTTGCGATCGGTATAGGTCACGATGTAACGCGCTATTACAGAAAGGCCGTTACGATTACGGACCCGAGTGAACTTGCCGGCGCGATGACGGAAAAGCTCGTCGAACTTTTTGAGGAAAATTCGAATAAAATGCCCACCATTGTCACGAGACCGCCCCATCGCATGAGGAAGCTGCACTAGGCTCAGAGGTCATGGAATTGCCAGCTCGAAAGTCCGGTGGGACGGTCACCTCGTGCATCTTTTCGTCAACGGGCGGCTGGAAGCGCCAGACGCTCACTCTCTTGGCGGCACTTGCCGTCGCGGGCGGGTTTGCCATTGCCGACACCAAACCCAATACGCTTGGACTGAAACCGCAAGCGATAGCCATTTCGGCCCGCGCGCTCGAAGGCTTCGACAAGGAGCACTCCGCTAAGCGCCGCTTCGGGCGCCTTGAGTGGCGCGGGGGTCTTGTCCTCTCGTCTTCGTCAGCAAACTTTGGCGGCTGGTCCGGTCTACGCGTGAGCCCCTCAGGCGACCGGCTTATAGCCGTATCCGACGCTGGAACTTGGCTCACGGCAAGTATTGAATACCAGAACGGACGTCCTACAGGGCTGAAATCGGCCCGCATCGGACCATTGCTCGCAACTTCAAAAGGGGCACTTTTCCGCCCGCGCGATCGGGATGCAGAAGGCATTGCGATCGTCGAGGGAACTTTGGAGAAGGGTACGGCCCTCATTGCGTTCGAACAACACGATCGTATCGGCCGGTTTGCCATCGGTGGCAGCGGCGTCGCGGCTCCCGTAGGCTATCTCACGATCCCGCCTGAGATGAAGCGTGTACGCTCGAACGACGGCTTTGAAGCGATTACCGTACTGCGGGGTGGCCCCTTGAAGGGCGCCCTTGTGGGATTCGCCGAGCGCCTCTTGCCCGGAGAGGTGCATCATTCGGGATGGATCTGGCAAAAAGATGTGCCGAAACGCACGTGGCTCACGGATATTGACGGTTTCGACCTTACGGATGCGGCTTCGCTCCCAGATGGAAGTCTGCTCTTCCTGGAGCGCCGCTTCCGGTGGAGCGAAGGCGTCAAGATGCGCATCCGCCGCGTGCCCGCGGGCGAAGTAAAACCGGGCTCTATTATGAAAGGCGAGGTTCTCATCGAGGCCGATCTCAATTTCGAGATCGACAACATGGAAGGGATCGGCGTCCATACCTCCGCAAGCGGAGAGACAATTCTTACTCTCATCTCGGACGACAACTTCAATCCGCTCCTACAGCGGACGATCCTGCTCCAGTTCGCGCTCGCGGCCACCGCGAACTCGGACAACCCGGTTCAGAACGAGGCGCGCAAATAAAACCGGCCCCGCTTTCGCAGGGCCGGCTTAAACCCGATCAACCGCCAACTGGATGGGGTCAGGCGGCCTTCGCCTTGGCCTTCTCGATTTCGCGCTTGAGCTTGAGGCAGTTCGCCGAAAGCTCCTCGGCTCGCGCCTTCATGAGGAAGGCATCAAGTCCGCCGCGATGCTCGACCGATTTCAAGGCCCGCGCACTGATGCGAAGACGAACCTTTCGCCCGAGCGTATCACTCAACAGCGT
>CAZSNH010000033.1:0-12901 GCA_964607855.1 uncultured Hyphomicrobium sp.
CTACACGATGGCCAAGGTGATCGAGGCGACCCAGCGCCCGGCCCTCATCCTCGCGCCCAACAAGACGCTCGCTGCCCAACTCTACGGCGAGTTCAAGAGCTTCTTTCCGGAGAACGCGGTCGAATACTTCGTCTCCTACTACGACTATTACCAGCCCGAGGCCTACGTTCCGCGCACCGACACCTATATCGAAAAAGAAGCCGATGTGAACGAGCAGATCGACCGCATGCGCCATGCGGCGACGCGCGCGCTCCTCGAACGTGACGATGTGATCATCGTTGCATCGGTGTCGTGTATCTACGGTATCGGCTCGGTGGAGACCTACACGGCGATGACGTTCGCGATCAAAGTGGGCGAGCGGCTCTCGCGCGATGAGCTGCTCGCGGATCTTGTGGCGCTCCACTACCGGCGCAATGACGCAGCCTTCACGCGAGGAGCATTCCGCGTGCGCGGCGATACGGTGGAAGTGTTCCCCGCCCACTACGAGGACCGCGCCTGGCGCATCACGCTCTTCGGCGACGAGGTCGAGAGCATCACCGAGTTCGATCCCTTGACGGGTCAAAAGACGGACGATCTGGCGCTCGTGAAGATTTACGCCAACTCGCACTACGTAACGCCGAAGCCGACGTTGCAGCAGGCGATCAAGAACATCAAGGCCGAGCTGAAGCAACGCCTCGACGAGTTGCATGCCGTCGGCAAGCTCCTGGAGGCCCAGCGCCTCGAGCAGCGCACCACCTTCGACATGGAGATGATGGAGGCAACGGGCTCATGCGCCGGCATCGAGAACTACTCGCGCTATCTCACGGGGCGCAATCCGGGTGAGCCGCCGCCGACGCTTTTCGAATATCTTCCCGACAACGCCATCGTCTTCACCGACGAGAGCCACGTCACCATTCCGCAGATCGGCGGCATGTTCCGCGGCGACTTCCGGCGCAAGGCAACGCTGGCGGAATACGGTTTCCGCCTCCCCTCATGCATGGACAATCGTCCGCTGCGCTTCGAGGAATGGGACGCCATGCGCCCGCAGACCATCTGCGTTTCGGCGACGCCGGGCGGCTGGGAGCTCGAGCAGACGGGCGGCGCCTTCACTGAGCAGGTGATCCGCCCCACGGGCCTCATCGATCCTGTGGTCGAAATCCGGGGCGCCAAGCATCAGGTTGACGATCTTTTGGACGAGGTGCGGAGTGTCGCGCGAAAGGGCTATCGCACGCTCGTCACAACGCTCACCAAGCGCATGGCCGAAGATTTGACAGAGTACATGCACGAGGCCGGCGTGCGGGTTCGCTATATGCACTCGGACGTGGAAACCTTGGAGCGCATCGAAATCATCCGCGATCTGCGGCTCGGGGCCTTCGATGTCCTCATCGGGATCAACCTCCTGCGCGAGGGCCTCGACATTCCCGAGTGCGCACTCGTGGCCATTCTTGACGCCGACAAGGAGGGCTTCCTGCGCTCGGAGACCTCGCTCATTCAGACCATCGGCCGCGCGGCGCGAAATATCGACGGCAAGGTCATCCTCTACGCCGACAGCGTGACCGGCAGCATGCAACGCGCGATCGCCGAGACCAACCGGCGGCGCGAGAAGCAGGCCGCTTACAACGAAGCTCATGGCATTACGCCCGAGAGCATCAAAAAGCACATTTCCGACATCCTGCAGTCGGTCTACGAGCAGGACCACGTGACGGTCGATATCGGGCTCGCCGATCAGCCTATCGTCGGACACAACCTGGAAAAGGTCATCGAGGACATGGAGCGGCGCATGAGGGAGGCCGCCGCGGATCTCGAGTTCGAAACGGCCGCGCGACTGCGCGACGAGATCAAACGCCTGCGCGAAACGGAGCTCGCCATTTCGGATGATCCCCTGGCGCGCCAGGGCGAAGTTGAAGACCGCGCAGGCGCTTTCGAGGGCGAACGCAAGTATGGGGCGAAAGCGAATATACCTACGCGGAACGCGGGCGGGTCACCGAAGAGTAGCAGCCGGATCCTGGCGGAATACGAGCCGGTCCAACCGACTTATGCGCAATCCACTTCGCGCCCCGCGGCCGGCTCCCCGAAGGAGAGTAGCCGCGCGCAATCAGACACTCGCGCGAAGAAACCTTCAATTGACGACATGGGCCCCGGAACGGATCGGCCGGTGCCCCGGCGTTCTGACATCGATCCGCGCACGCGCGCGGGCGCCTTCGGTGAAAGAATTAGCGGCCCGCATAAGCCAACCTTCGACGAGATGGGCCCGCACGCAAGCCTGCCGGTCAAGAAATCAGATCGTCCTTTGCCCTCGAAGCCCGCCCTGCCCACGCTGACGCAAGAACTCGGCGAGCCCGCCCAGAAAAAACGCCGAAAAGGCCGGCCGCGCAAAACAGGCCGGCCCGGGCGGTAATCGCGTTAGCTGCACGCCCTACGGAAAGCCTTGCAGTTCGTCGTGAACGTGCCGTCCGTGCACTTCATCGTAATCGGGCCGGCCGGTCTCAAACCGTGAGCCTCAATGGCGTTCTTTAGCGCGGCTTCGGCCATGAACTTGGCGAGGTCGCGCGTGACCATATCCGCAGAGCCGCCGACTGTGCGGCAGCCCGCCTCGGCAGTGACGGTTGAGGCGGCAAGCGATAATGCAAGCGCGAGAAGAAAACCGATCCGTGTCATGTCGTACTCCCGAAATCCTGGTGACGTACCCTCTTCTACCACGTGATGTTGACGAACTGGCAGCCCGTTCTACTGCGCGCACCGTTCCAATTGATGAATTGAAGGGGTGACGTGTCATTTATAACGCGCCGTCCCCACGCGCGATCGAGACTTCCTGGGCCGTGACCTTTACCCCAAAAACACGGCGGAGCGAGCACCACTACCGAGACATCGCTCAACTCGTCATCATAAGCTGACCAAAGGCCAAATGGCCTTTCCATTCGCTTCGTTCAGGTTTAGGCTTGTGTGAGACGGCGACGGGGGGAAGATTTCCAACCAGGAGGTTCCCATGGCGACCTATGTCGTAATTGCCAACTTCACTGAGAAAGGTATTCACGACGCAAAGGATACAATTGGCCGCGCCGAAAAATTTAAGGAAATGGCCAAGAAGGCGGGCGTCACCGTCAAGGAAATCTTTTGGACGATTGGACGCTATGACATCGTCACGATCTGCGAAGCCCCCGACGACGAAACGGCAACGGCTTTGTCATTGAGTGTCGCCTCGCGCGGCAATGTCCGAACGCAAACCATGCGCGCGTTCTCGGCCGACGAGATGACGAAAATCCTGGCTAAAATGGTTTAAGTTCAATTGCATTTCTCCATGTGAGCAACTTCGTTTGAGGCGGTGGCACGACCGGTCAGGCGAGCCGTACCGCCTTGGCGTCGATCACTACTGTTTCACGAAAGCGCACCTCGGCACCTACGCGCCCGCAATCCAACACTCCGAAGGTTGCATTTCGGTGCACCTCCCATTGCCGCTCAAATGCTGTTTTGAGCCCGAAAACACGGAGTTCAAATAATGTTCGATGCAGGAGGACCGTCCTCTGTTCTTACGTTGCTCTTGGCGATCTTTGTCGGCTACGTGCTGGGGCGCACGCATGCGAGCCTTCGCGATCCACGACGTGTCGACGAGAAAAAGCGGACAGCACTTGCTGCCGCCCAATCGACGCAAGACATCGTTCGGCGCATGCCCCCCTGACGTCAGAAGCGATGTCGAGAGGCTCATCGCTGAGGGAAAGCTGATCGAAGCCATTCGCGATGTACGCTTGGGACTCAACATCGGTCTCAAGGAGGCTAAGGATGCTGTCGAAGAAATCCGACGAAAGACGGGGTCCAAAAGTGCGCGAGCGCCCTGAAGCTTAGCCGCCGCAAACACGAATGAAGAAGTCAGAATGTCTGTTGCCTTGGCGACACTTTTTTCTGCCTGCGGAAAGGATATTCTAACGCTGATCGGCGATGGTCCTCTCCGAAAGGGCAGCGACATAGCGTGCGTCCCAAATTGAGAAGGCCGTAAAGAAGGTATTGCGTCATGCGCCTCAGAACGAAGATCGCCGTCGGAGTTGCTCTTTGGCTATTGGGCCTCATCAATTCCTCGATGGCACATGCCGAGGTGCGCGTGCGCATCAACAAAGCCAGCCAGACCATGACGGTCTGGGTTAATGGCGCTCATTACGCGAGTTACGCGGTCTCGACGGGCCGTCGCGGCTACGGCACTCCATCGGGCACCTACCGCGCACAGCGCCTCGCACCGCGTTGGTACTCGAGCAAGTACGACAACGCCCCCATGCACAACGCTGTATTCTTCCACGGTGGTTATGCGATCCATGCCACATCCTATGTGAGCACGCTCGGACAGCCAGCCTCGCACGGCTGCATACGCCTTCATCCGAGCAATGCACGCGAGTTCTTCTCGCTCGTCCAGAGTCACGGACCGCGTAATACCATCATCATGATCCGCTGATAGAGCGCTACTAATCGATATCCTCGACCGAGACCGGACCGCCACCCTTCATGCGCTGAATGAGGGTGGCTTCGATGAAGGGGTCGATGTCGCCGTCAAGCACGTTCGCTGGGCTGCCCGATTGTGCCCCAGTCCGCAGATCCTTTACCAGCTGATATGGCTGCAGAACGTATGAGCGGATCTGGTGTCCCCAGCCGATATCGGTCTTGGCAGCCTGCTCGGCGGTCGCCTTCTGCTCGCGCTTCTTCAATTCCAGCTCGTAAAGCCGCGCCTTGAGACGCTTGAAGGCAATCTCCTTGTTCTGGTGCTGCGAGCGCTGTTCCTGCGCGAAGATGACGATATTCGTCGGTTTGTGGACTAATCGCACGGCCGATTCCGTACGGTTCACATGCTGACCGCCGGCACCGCTTGAGCGCGCGAAGGTAATTTCCACATCGGCAGGGTTGATCTCGATGTCGATCGTGTCGTCGATGACGGGATAGACCTGCACGGACGCGAAGCTCGTGTGTCGGCGTGCATTGGCGTCGTAGGGCGAGATTCGCACGAGCCGGTGAACTCCGGCCTCCGTCTTTAGCCAGCCATAGGCGTTCTCACCCTCGATCTCAAGGGTAGCGGACTTGATTCCGGCCTCTTCGCCCGGGCTCTCATCGACGAGTTTCACCTTGAAACCGCGCCGCTCAGCCCAGCGCATATACATTCGCAAGAGCATGGCTGCCCAATCCTGGCTCTCGGTGCCGCCTGCTCCGGCATGGACTTCGACAAATGTATTCATGCCGTCGGCTTCGCCAGAAAGAAGCGCGTCGACACTCCGGCGCTGGACATCCTCCTCCAGTCGCTTGAGACCGGCTTCTCCCTCTGCAACGGAAGCTTCGTCGTTCTCCTGCTCGCCAAGTTCAATTAGGGTCAGGTTGTCGTCGAAGTCGCGCTCGATTTTGCGAAACTCCGCAAGCGAACGCTCGATCTGCTGGCGCTGGCGCATCACCTTTTGCGCACTTTGCGGATCGTTCCAGAGGTTTGGATCTTCTGCGCGCTTGTTCAGGTCGGCAAGGCGCACTTCCGCGCTCGCCGGGTCAAAGGTGCCTCCTGAGAAGCGCGAGCGCCTCTTTGATGGAATCAATCAGTTTCTGCGTCTCGGCGCGCATGGCGGGTCCTCGAATGAGCCAAATTCCGAAGCGCCCCATATAGGGGCGCGGAAAGCGGCTGTAAACCTCACAAGTACCTTACGTATTTGCAGACGAGTTACCAGCGCCGTCCGCCGCCTGGTTGGGGGTACGTCTGCCAGTTCTCATTCGCTGCACCGGGATCGGCATAGCCATCGCCCTCGGCACCCTGACCGACCTGCGAGAACCCGATGACAGAGTAGGCATCGTCAGGCTCCTCTCCCGGTTTGAATGCTTCGACGATCGCCTCTGGATCGTCAGGCGAAGCTCTGAGCCCCGTGCGCAGATTGACCCGCACGAGTTTCAGTCCCGGCGGCACGCGGAATGGGACAGCCGGCGTATCGGCGAGTGCGGCTTTGATGAAGTTGCCGAAGATCGGCGCTGCCACGTGACCGCCCGTCTGGCCCTTGCCCATGGGTTTGGGCGTATCGTAGCCCACAAACACTCCAACCACGAGATCGGGTGTGTAGCCGATGAACCAAGCATCTTTTTCCTCATTGGTGGTGCCTGTCTTGCCGGCCAAAGGACGGTTCAGGGCCTTTAGCGAGGTTGCTGTTCCCCGCTGAATGACTCCCTCCATGATCGAGGTCATTTGATAGGCCGTATGCGGGTCGATGATCTGACGGCGATCATCGAGGATTTCCGGCTCCTCCTGGTGCTCCCACTTTTCGACCAAGCAGCCAGGGCAATTGCGCGCATCATGCTTCCAGATCGACTTACCCCAACGATCCTGAATACGGTCAATAAAAGTCGGCCGCACTTGCTTGCCGCCGTTGGCAATCATGCAGTAAGCCGTCGTCATGCGGAGCAAAGTCGTCTCGCCGGCGCCAAGTGACATCGCCAGCAGAGGCAGCAGATTATCGTACACACCGAAGCGCTTGGCATATTCAGTGATGATCGGCATGCCAACATCCTGCGCGAGCCTTACGGTCATCTGGTTGCGGGACTTCTCGATACCAACTCGCAGCGTCGTAGGGCCGTACGACTTCTCATTGTCGTAGTTCTCAGGCTTCCAAATATCGAGACCGGGCCCTTGCTCGATCTCGATTGGTGCATCGAGAATGATCGACGTCGGCTTATAGCCGTTGTCGATGGCAGCCGCGTAGACAATGGGCTTGAAAGACGAGCCGGGCTGACGTTTGGCCTGAACGGCGCGATCGAATTGGCTCAGCGCAAACGAAAGACCGCCAGCCACCGCGAGCACGCGACCCGTGTGCGGATCCATGGCGATCAGTCCGCCGCCTACCTCGGGAATTTGCATCAGGGACCACTTCCCAGCGAGATTCGCAGGATCTTTTGGTGCGACGTAGATGACGTCGCCGGGCCCGAGTATGTCGGTCACGCCCTTTGCCACCTCACGTTTGCCCAGCGTTTTCGCCCATTTCACCTCGGCAAGCGTCAATTCGACTGCTTCGCGGGCGGGCGCAAGCTTTCCGTCGGGAAGCCTGGCCGGTTTGAGGCCGACGACAGCTTTTTCCTTATCGGCCGAGAGCACGACGCCGAGCCGCCAGGGCTGAAGATCCGGTGGACTGTCAACGGCGCCCAGCGTTACACCCCAGTCGCCCGAAATGTCGATCTTGGTGACCGGCCCGCGCCAACCACCATGTAGGCGGTCGAAATTAACTAGCCCCTCCATGAGAGCCGCACGCGCGTGTTGCTGAAGCCGCGGATCGAGGGTCGTGCGAATGGATAGGCCGCCGCCGTACAATTTCTCTTCGCCGTATTCCGCGAGAATCGAGCGGCGGACCTCCTCGGCAAAATATTCAGCGGCAAAGATGTGCGCTCCACTCGGTCGGAAGTTCACGGTAAGGGGCTTTTTCTTGGCCTCTTCTGCCTCTTCACGGGTGATGTAATCGTTTTCATACATCTGCCCGATGATCCAGTTCCGGCGCTCGGTCGCCTTTTCCTTCTGCCGATAGGGATGATAGTTGTTCGGAGCCTTGGGAAGCGCAGCCAAATAAGCGGCTTCCTCGATCGTCAGGTCCTTGAGCTCCTTGTTGAAGTAGTTCAATCCGGCCGCCGCAACGCCATAGGCGCCAATGCCGAGGTAGATCTCATTTAGGTAGAGTTCGAGAATCTTGTCTTTCGTGTAGGCGCGCTCGATCCTGATTGCCAGAATGGCTTCCTTGATCTTGCGCTCGATCGTGCGGTCGCTCGTCAAAAGGAAGTTCTTTGCGACCTGCTGCGTAATGGTAGAGGCGCCCTCGGCGCGCCTGTCGGTACCTGCGATCTTGCTTTCGGCGAGCTTGAACAAAGCCCGGCCAATGCCTTGGAAATCCAGTCCGCCGTGTTCATAAAACCGCTGGTCTTCGGCCGACAGAAACGCCGCGATGACCCGCTTCGGGATGGTGTTGATTGGAACGAAGATGCGCCGCTCCCGTGCGTACTCGGCAATCAGGGAGCCGTCATGGGCATGGATTCGCGTCATGACGGGGGGTTCGTACCGAGCCAGGCTTTCGTAATCTGGAATATCTTTGGCGGCCCGCCAAAGCAGGAACCCGGCAACCCCCGCCCCGATGAAGAACAGCACCATGAACGCAGCGAAGCTGTACCCGAGGAAGCTCAAGAGCAGGCTCTTCCGCCGGCGCCTTGGTCTCTTCGGTTCGGCAGGTGGAGGTAGGATCGGGGCTCTCATACGCCTCTCGTATTTGTGAAACTGCAGCGCTTTAGGCCCATTTCCGCGTTGCAGCAATCCCCTCGTGACGCAGTCAACAATAGCATGAATTGTGGCATCACGTCGTCACCAAATTGAGTTGGCGCTAGAGCACGTTAGCAGGGCACGCGCCATCCCACTCACGGGCATCCTACTGAATGCGCTCCGCACCCGCGGTCTGGCTTGCGAAAAAAGCACTGACGGCATCCCTGACCGATTGTGCGAGGCGCTGCTGCCATGCCGCGGAACTGAGCAGTTTTTCGTCTTCCTCGTGGCTCATATACCCCATCTCAAGCAGGACGGCCGGCGATTGCGTCTGCTTGAGGACTTTAAAGGCGGCGGCCCGCTGAGGATCGCGCGACAGCGACACCGACTTGCGTAGGTTCGAGAGAAGAAGGTTTGAGAAGGACATCGAGAAGTTCGAGGTCTCCCGCTTCATCAAATCAATCAGAATACTCTTCACCTGATCGCCCGACGTATCCTCGCCCGCGGCGATGCCTGCCAGAAGATCGGAGGCATTTTCCTTTTCCGCCATCAGTCGGGCCTGTTCGTCGGACGCGCGCTCGGAAAGCGTGTACACGGTGGCCCCGCGAACGCTTTGCGCGAAGGACTTTTGTTCAATCGAATCCGCATGCAGTGAGATGAAGAGATCGGCGTCTGCCTGGCGGACAATTTTCAATCGCTGGTCAAGTGAAACGAACACATCTTTCGTGCGGGTCATGCGCACGTCATAGCGCCCGGTCGCCAAGAGCTGTTTGCGGATTTCAAGCCCAACAGACAGAACGACGGATTTTTCAAGGAGATCTGACGGACCGACTGCGCCTGGGTCGATGCCCCCGTGGCCAGGATCTATAACGACCACAGGCTTGCCCCTTTTGCGCTCCTTGGGTGCCGGCCTCTCAGCCTCGTGGGGTGTGGTCTGCTGTGAATGTTGACGTTTCGCCCCTGTTCCCTCGCCAAAATTTTCAGATGTCGTCGCTGCGATCTGGATCTCCAGGGTCAATGGCCCACCGGAAGCCGGTGCCGACATTTCGGCTTTCTCGACCCGCACTGGACCTGCCGCATCAAGAACGATGCGTGCCTTGCCCTCGGCAAAGAGCCCATACCGATAGGCTCTGACCAGTCCCGCGCCGCTCCGGCCTGCATCGGCTGGCAGGTCGAAAGCGACCTCGGGCATATCGACCACAACGCGATAGGGATTGGCGAGGGTGAATACCTCGGCGGTCACGCCGCGAGAAAGCTCGATGGCAAACGTCGTCTGTTCAGTTGTAGCTTTGAGCCGTGCATTCTTTGCAATCGCATATGCCGGGGTGGCGCGAGCGGTAACGGCGCCCGTCTCTATGACCGGGGGTTCAGTGAAGGCAGAAGATTCGGAGGGTAATTGCGTCTCGGGCGTCGTTTCGGTCTGCCATTCATCGCCCGCCACGGAGATGGCCCGGGGAGAGCCGAATATGGTTAATGCAGAAGCCCCTAGGCAAGTGAGCGCAATTTTCGCGCGGCACCGCCTCATCATGATCCCTCCCCCCTCAATTTCGCCCCGGAGTACTCTAAGGCCAGGCAATTTAACACTATTTTCGCCATGTTCAGGCAAACATTATTATCACGGGCTAAGCCGGAACGGCTGATCTCGTGTTTATCGCCCTTGCGCCTGCGGCGGCAAAACCATAAAAAGTGCGTCTCGTGGCGCGCTCCTCCGAGGAGTTTCTGATTTTAAGCTCTGGCCGTCGCAACCCATAGTTGCGTTTATGTCGGGCATAAGATGCAGCTTCCCGGTGGCGCAATGGTTAGAACCGTGTGGCCTCCACTCTCACTTTACGACGTTCGTTCGCCGGACATGTCTGGGCCTGAACGCGAAAAGAACGTGAGCCGTACGCTAAGCCGGGCGTTCATGGGGTCTAATTCGACAAGGAAAGTAATCCGGTTCTTGAGTTCATTGCGGCAGGTCCAAAACAGAAAAGGGGACACCGCACGTAGGCCAACACCGTAAATCGTCCCGGCTGGACCAGCGCAGGGTCTGCGCCCACGACCCTGACCAGGACGCCGACCACGGCTTGTGCCACACGTTTGCGACAACCCGGAACTAACCGATGCAGAACGTACGCACTTATCGCCAATTTGCCCAAGGATCTGCCCAGATCCTCGCGGCCCGGCATTCGCAAATTCGGATGCCGAACGATACGTGCGCCCGAACACTCACCAATCCCATCCATTCAACATTGAAAGAAAAGGCGCGCGCCCGCGACTGGCGGCACGCCAATTTCGGTCCCCTTGCCGGGACCGGCAGACGGCAGAGCCGGCGCGCGAAGGCAAGAACAACATGTCCAACAACAAGATGCTTATCGATGCCACACACCCGGAAGAGACACGGGTTGTGGTTCTCAAGAACAACCGTGTAGAGGAGTTCGACTACGAAAGCGCAGCCCGCAAGCTGCTCCGAGGAAATATCTACCTGGCAAAGGTGACGCGCGTGGAGCCGTCGCTACAAGCTGCTTTCGTCGAATACGGAGGCAATCGCCACGGGTTCCTCGCTTTCAACGAAATCCACCCCGACTACTATCAGATCCCGATGGCCGACCGGCAGGCGCTCCTCGAGCAGGAGGCCGAGGAGGAAGCTCGAGAGGAGGCTGAAGCCGATGCGCGAGCCGAGCGCTTGGCGCGCCGGCGCGGCCTCTATCAGCACCAGGAGCAGGGCTCGGAATTGGAGCTCGAGCAATCGGATGAGGTCGCGGCTTCCGATGAGGCCGAGCAAGCTCAAGCCAGCGAAGCCCCATCCATGGCAGAGGCTGCCGGTACTATTGAAGAAACGATTTCTGAGCCACCCCCGCCGGAAACAATCGGCGGCTTCGAGGGCCCCGCCGAGCCCGAAAACGCGGAAGTTGATCATCTTGCCGACATCAATGGAGATGGCTCTCAGGAAGCCGCGCTTCCCGACGGGGGAATGGAGGTTATCGCTGAAGGATCAGCGTCTGGCACAGCCGAAACCGAGACTGTCGAGCAGACTGGAAGCGAAGACGCACTTGAGGAACTTCCCTCGCGTCCGCGCCGCTACCGGCGCAGCTACAAGATCCAGGAGGTCATCAAGCGCCGCCAGGTGATCCTGGTGCAGGTCGTCAAAGAGGAGCGTGGCAACAAGGGCGCAGCTCTCACAACCTATCTTTCGCTTGCCGGCCGTTACACCGTCTTGATGCCGAACACGGCACGCGGTGGCGGCATTTCCCGCAAAATCACCAACCCCGTCGACCGCAAGCGCTTGAAGGCCATCGCGGCCGAGCTCGAAGTGCCGGAAGGCATGGGCCTCATCATTCGCACGGCGGGCGCTTCAAGGACGAAGCAGGAAATCAAGCGCGACTTCGAATACCTGCTGCGCCTCTGGGAAAGCGTGCGCGATCTCACCCTCGCCTCGACCGCTCCCAGCCTCGTCTACGAGGAAGGCAACCTCATCAAGCGCTCGATCCGCGACCTCTACAATAAGGATGTCGAAGAGATCATTGTTGCCGGCGAACATGCGCATCGCGAAGCCAAGGACTTCATGCGCATGCTGATGCCAAGCCATGCCAAGAACGTACTCCTGCATCAGGACAGCGAGCCGCTGTTCACGCGATATGGCATCGAGCGCCAGCTCAATGCCATGTTCAGCCCCTACGTAACGCTGCGTGCAGGCGGCTATCTAGTTATCAACCAGACGGAAGCCCTTGTCGCGATCGACGTCAATTCGGGCAAGGCAACGCGCGAATTCTCCATTGAGGAGACGGCGCTCAAGACCAATCTCGAGGCCGCCGAGGAGATCGCCCGCCAGCTTAAGCTGCGCGACTTGGCGGGCCTTATTGTAATCGACTTCATCGACATGGAGGAGAAGCGCAACAACCGCGCCGTCGAGCGCCAACTCAAGGAAGCACTCCGCTTCGACCGGGCGCGCATT
This sequence comes from uncultured Hyphomicrobium sp., assembly GCA_964607855.1. Taxonomy (GTDB): domain Bacteria; phylum Pseudomonadota; class Alphaproteobacteria; order Rhizobiales; family Hyphomicrobiaceae; genus CAZSNH01. The sequence goes on from CAZSNH010000033.1 coordinate 12,150, forward strand.
CAGCTCGGACGCATCAGCCATTTCGGCCTCATGGAGATGTCGCGCCAGCGCCTGCGCAGCGGTGTACTCGAAGGCTCAACGTCGCAGTGTCCGCATTGCCAGGGCACTGGCATCATTCGTTCCACGGAATCGGTGGCGCTCGCAGTACTGCGTGGCCTCGAGGATGCGTTAATGGGAGGAGCCAAGACCTCGCTCGTCGCCTCCACCACGGCGACTGTGGCCCTCTACATCCTCAACAACAAGCGTCACTTCATCAATGACATGGAAGCCCGACACGGCATTTCAATCACCGTGCAGGCCAACGATAAACTGCAGGGCGCAAACTTCACCATCGATAAGGGTCATGCGCCTGCTCAACCAAGCCGCCGGCCCGATCGAGCGGCGGTGAATATGGACTGGGGATTTGATGGCGAAAGTGCTGCGAGCGAGGATATGGACGAGGAGCCCCGCGAGGACAAAGAAGGGCTCCACGAATTCGAGCCTCGCGAAGAAGCGACAGAAGAGGGCCGCCACGAGGGTGGGGGCCGCGGACGCCGCCGGCGGCGGCGCGGGCGGCGCGGCGGCGATCGCCAGAGTCACGATATGCGCTCCGGCAATGGCGGTCAGCGCCATGATCGGGGACACGCCGCAGAAGCCACCGATTTCAGCGCCGCTGGATCTGGAGAAGAAGCGTCAGCGGAGTTCGTCGAAATCGAAGCTGGCTATAATATTACAGATGGCGAGCCGCCCGACGTTTTCGAGACCCACGGCGA
>CAZSNH010000034.1:0-2536 GCA_964607855.1 uncultured Hyphomicrobium sp.
GAACTCGACAAACTTGCCGAAAGCTGTGACCCCGGAACCAAGGTAGTGATCATCGGGCATGCCAACGATGTGGTGCTTTACCGCGAACTTTTGAAACGCGGGGTGAGCGAATATCTGGTTGTCCCCATCACTCCGGTCCAGCTTATGGAGAGCCTTTCCAATCTCTATAACAACCCGGAGACCGATCCGGTCGGCCACGTTTACGCATTTATCGGCGCGAAAGGTGGCGTAGGATCGTCGACGATCTGCCACAACGTCTCGTGGACGCTTTCCGAAAATTTGCAGAGCAACGTTATCATAGCCGACCTCGACCTCGCGTTCGGTACGACCGGCCTCGATTTCAACCAGGACCCCGTGCAAGGCATCGCCGATGCGCTGTCCTCACCGGAACGCCTCGACGAAGTTCTGCTCGATCGCTTGCTGACCAAGTGCACGGACCGGCTATCGATCTTCGCCGCTCCCGTCGTTCTGGACCGCGACTACGAGATCTCCGCTGAAGCCTGCGAAATGGTGATCGACGTCGTGAGGCAGAACGTCCCCTACGTGGCAATCGACCTACCGCACAGCTGGGCGCCGTGGGTCAAACGCACGATACTTCAAGCCGACGAGGTGGTCATCACGGCCGCTCCGGACCTCGCCAACCTGCGCAATGCCAAAAATATCGTCGATCTTATGAAGCAGACGCGCAAGAACGACTCTCTTCCCCATCTCATTATCAACATGGCCGGTATGCCCAAGCGACCCGAAATCACGGTTGCCGAATTCGAGCAGGCTCTCGGCATTAAGGCTATCTCCACCTTTGATTTCGACGCCGAAGCCTTCGGACAGGCGGCCAACAACGGTCAGATGATCGAGGAAATGAACCCCAAGGCAAAAGCCGTTGGTCAGTTCAAGGAAATTTCGATGATCTTAACGCATCGGAAAGAATCCAAGATCGAAAAGAAGAAGTCGGCACTCGCGCCATTGCTCGAGAAGCTGAAACTGAAGCGTTAGGAACGATTAACAAATGTTCGGGAAGCGTAGCACCGATTCGGCAACACCGAAGAAACTGCCGGCCCAACAGCCGGCAGCAGCACCGGCAGCGAAAGTGCCGGAGCAGAAGAGTGCTGCACCCACACCCGCCGCACAGCCTCCACGCCCGGAACCCCAGGAGCCGCAGCGGCGCCATTCGGAACAGTACTACGACGTCAAAACAACCGTCTTTAATGCCCTCATCGACACCATCGACTTGACCCAGCTCGCAAAGCTGGACGCTGCCGCTGCACGCGATGAGATTCGCGATATTGTGAGCGAAATCATCCAGGTCAAGAGCGTCGTCATGTCAATCGCCGAGCAGGAAGAGCTGCTCGAGGACATCTGCAATGACGTGCTGGGATACGGCCCGCTCGAACCTCTTCTCAGCCGCGACGACATCGCAGACATCATGGTGAACGGCGCATCCACCACCTACATCGAAGTTGCTGGCAAGGTGCAGAAGACAAGCGTGCGCTTCACCGACAACCAGCAGCTGATGAACATTTGTCAGCGCATCGTCAGTCAGGTCGGCCGCCGTGTCGACGAATCGAGCCCGATTTGCGACGCTCGTCTTCCGGATGGCTCGCGCGTCAACGTCATTGCCCCGCCGCTCGCCATCGACGGTCCCGCGCTCACCATTCGTAAATTCAAGAAGGATCGCCTCAAGCTCGAACAGCTGGTGAAGTTCGGCTCGATCACGCCGCATGCCAAGACCATTCTAGAGATCATAGGCCGGGTCCGCTGCAACGTCCTGATTTCCGGAGGTACGGGTTCGGGTAAGACGACGCTTCTCAACTGTCTCACCGGCTGCATCGACCACGACGAGCGCATCATCACATGCGAGGACTCCGCCGAGCTTCAGCTGCAGCAGCCGCACGTGGTGCGCCTCGAAACCCGCCCTCCGAACCTCGAAGGCGAGGGCGAAATCACCATGCGCGATCTCGTCAAGAACTGCCTGCGTATGCGTCCCGAACGCATCATCGTCGGCGAAGTCCGCGGCCCGGAGGCCTTCGACCTCCTCCAGGCCATGAACACGGGCCACGACGGATCCATGGGAACGCTCCACTCGAACAGTCCGCGTGAAGCGCTAAGCCGTCTCGAATCCATGATCATGATGGGCGGCTTCCAGCTTCCCGTCAAAACGATCCGCGAGATGATCTGCGGCTCGGTCGACATCGTGATCCAGGCCTCGCGACTGCGCGACGGTTCTCGTAAGGTCACGCACATCACCGAAGTTCTCGGAATGGAAGAAGATACGATTACGCTCCAGAACCTGATCGTCTACGAGATCACCGGTGAGGATGCCAATGGCAAGCTGATCGGACGCCACCGCTCGACGGGTATTGCGCGCCCGCGATTCTGGGATCGTGCTCTCTATTACAAGGAAGAGGCGCGTCTCGCTGAGGCCCTCGCCGCATCCGAAGTACTCGACAAGCACGGCAATCCGCTGGGAGAGGCCAATGGTTGATCCAGAAACCCTCCCACTTCTCATAGCGCTCCTCGGCGCGGCAGCTTTTGCTGC
>CAZSNH010000034.1:2546-12892 GCA_964607855.1 uncultured Hyphomicrobium sp.
TCGTTTACCCCTATATTTCCGGCGAACGGCAAAAGGAAAAACGCCTCAGTAGCGTCACCGAAAGCCGGGCGTCCAAAGTCGCATCCCGGTCCGCCGCCGAGGTGGCCGCAAACCGGCGCAAGCAAGTAGCCGAAACACTGAAGGACCTCGAGAAGCGCGACTCCAAAAAGAAAAAGGTGACGCTGCGCATGAAACTCGAGCGTGCCGGCCTCGATGACGATCCGAAGAATTTCTACATCGCGAGTGCCGTGCTCGGTGTCGTATGTGCGCTAGCCGTCTACTTCTCCATTCCGAACAAGCCGTTCACCATTAGCGCCGCCATGGCGGCGGCGTTCATTGGCGCCTTCGGATTGCCGCGCTTCATCTTGAGCAAGATGATCACGCGCCGGCAGACCAAGTTCCTGAACGAACTTGCGAACTCGATCGACGTCATCGTGCGCGGCGTCAAATCGGGCCTTCCGCTCAACGAATGCCTGCAAGTCATCGCACGCGAAAGCCCGGAACCCTTGTGCTCAGAATTTAGGGAGGTCGTCGAGCAGCAGCGCATCGGCGTCCCACTTGGCGAAGCCCTCGATCGCCTGATCGAACGCATGCCGCTGCCGGAAGTGAAGTTCCTATCCATCGTGATCGCGATCCAGCAGCAGGCCGGCGGCAACCTCTCCGAAGCACTCGGCAACCTCTCGAACGTCTTGCGCGATCGCCTCAAGATTAAACTCAAAGTGAAGGCACTTTCTGCCGAAGCGAAATCCTCGGCGATGGTTCTCGCCTCTCTACCGCCGGGCGTCGTGACCATGGTCACCATGACGGCGCCCGATTACATCGCACCGCTATTCGAAACGCGCATGGGCAACCTGTTCGTCGCCGCCGGCCTCGCCTGGATGGGAATTGGATGCCTCGTGATGCGCAAGATGATCAACTTCAAGTACTGACGTTTGAAAGGCCTGCAAAGCGAAGAGCCCGCCAAAGCTGGATTGAGGAATTAGAAGATGCAGGAGATCGTCGATACCCTCATGAGCCCGCAGTTCATGGCCACACTGCTGGCCGCGATTGCGGTCTTCTCGACCGTTCTTTCGGTTGCGCTCCCCATCCTCAATCAGGACCGAAGCGCCCAGCGCATGAAGCAGATGGCCCTCGAACGCGATAAGATGCGCGCCCAGCGGCTCGCGGACATGCAGTCCAAGGATCGCCAGCAGGCGAAACTGCGCCAGGCGCCGAAGGGCTTCATGCAGCAGATCGTCGACCGCCTAGATCTTCGCTCGCAGTTCGACAACGAGGAAATTCGCAACAAGCTCAAGACCGCTGGTTTGCGCGGTCAGGCTCCGCTGGTCGCCTTCATGTTCTTCCGCGTTGCAGCGCCTCCGATCGCATTCCTGGTCACCGCGTTCTACATGTTCTTCGTGTCCCAGAAGGACTACCCGGCGATGATCATTTTCCTGATCTCGGTGGGCGGTGGCTTCGTCGGCTTCTATCTGCCCAACATCTTCATCGAGAACCTGGCCCAGAAGCGCCAGACGGCAATCAAACAATCGTTTCCGGACGCGCTCGACATGCTCCTGATCTGCGTCCAATCGGGCATGTCGGTCGAAGCTGCCTTCGGCAAAGTCTCGAAGGAAATCGTTTCTCAGTCGATCGAGCTCGCCGAGGAGCTCTCGCTGACGACGGCCGAGCTTTCCTACCTCCAGGACCGGCGCCAAGCCTACGAAAACCTCGGTAAGCGCACTGGCCTTGCCGGCGTAAAGGCCGTCACAACTGCACTCATTCAGGCCGAGCGCTACGGTACACCCGTGAGTCAGGCCCTCCGCGTCATGGCCAAGGAAAACCGCGACATTCGAATGTCGGAAGCCGAGAAGAAAGCGGCCTCCCTGCCGCCGAAGCTCACGGTTCCGATGATCGTCTTTTTCCTGCCTGTTCTTTTCCTCGCTATCCTCGGCCCGGCGGCCATCCGTTTCTGGAACATGAACTGAGAACGCCAAGCGATGTGCGGGACTTCCCGCGCAATTGCCACCAACGAGATCCGTGCTGCGTCATAAAAAGCACCGGTCGCGCGTCGAACCCCGGATCTTTCAAAGGAGATCCGGGGTTTGTTGTTGGCGGCGGGCGAGGGGGCCGATTGACGCCATTAACCGGCGCTCTTAGGGTGCGCCCGCAATTGGGGCCGTTCGGCTCCCTGCTCCAGATACAAGGCTCTCATCTACTCATGACGGTAGCTCCAGACCCAGCAATACTTGCCGCCTCCAAGGAGGCTCGCGCGTGGCCCTTCGAGGAGGCGCGCCGTCTGATCACGAGGCTCAAGACGCTCAAGGATGGGAAATCGAAAACCGTCATTTTCGAAACCGGCTACGGCCCTTCTGGTTTGCCGCACATCGGGACGTTTGGTGAGGTCGCCCGCACGACGATGGTGCGTCACGCCTTCGAGCTTCTTACAGAAGGCAAGATCAAGACGCGCCTCCTCTGTTTCTCGGATGATATGGACGGCATGCGCAAGATTCCGGACAACGTCCCGGACAAAGCCTTCCTGGCACCGCATCTGCATAAGCCATTGACGGCGGTCCCCAATCCGTTTGGAGGCGACTACCCCAGTTTCGGCCACCACAACAACGCGATGCTCCGCCGCTTCCTTGATACCTTCGGCTTCGACTACGAGTTTGCCAGCGCCACTGACTATTACAAGTCAGGAAAGTTCGACGCCATGCTCTTACGCACTGCAGAGCGTTACGATGAGATCATGGCCGTGATGCTGCCCACCCTCGGTGAGGAGCGGCAAGCCACTTACAGCCCGTTCCTTCCGATATCGCCAAAAACCGGACGCGTGCTCTACGTGCCGATGAAGAAGGTCGATGCAAAAGAGGGAACGATCACTTTCGAGGACGAAGACGGAACATACGCGACGCTGCCGGTGACCGGCGGAAATGTGAAGCTTCAATGGAAGCCCGATTTCGGGATGCGGTGGGCCGCACTCGGTGTCGACTTCGAGATGTTCGGCAAGGATCATCAGAGCAATGCCATCGTCTACGACCGGATCTGCGAGATCCTTGGCGGAGTTCCCCCCCAGCACTATGTCTACGAGCTCTTTCTCGACGACAAGGGCGAGAAGATTTCCAAGTCCAAGGGTAACGGCCTTACGATCGACGAATGGCTAAGGTATGCGCCAGCCGAGAGCCTTTCGCTCTACATGTACCAGAAGCCGAGAACAGCCAAGCGCCTCTATTTCGACGTCATCCCGCGAGCCGTAGATGAATATCTTCAGTTCATTGCCGCCTACCCTGCACAAGACGCGAAGCAGAAGCTCGAGAACCCGGTCTGGCACATTCATTCGGGTTCGCCGCCGTCGGCCGAGCTTCCAATCTCATTTGCGCTTCTCCTCAATCTCGTTGCAGCCTCTAATGCCGACAACAAGGATGTACTGTGGGGCTTCATCCGCCGCCACGCAGATGGAGCCGACCCCAAGAAGTATCCGCTGCTCGACCACCTGGCCGGTTACGCGGTGCGCTACTATCAGGATTTCGTGAAGCCCCAGAAACGCTACCGCGCCGCCGACGAGGTGGAGCGTGCCGCCTTAACTGCCTTGTCCGAGGTTCTTGCCAAGGCGCCACGTGACGCGACGGCAGCCGACCTCCAGACGATCGTCTACGACGTCGGCCGCACGGTGCCGCGCTATCAGGATCTCACAGCCAAAGGAGCCACACCCGAGCGGCCGGGCGTCTCTAACGCATGGTTCAACGCGATTTATGAGGTGCTTCTTGGCGAGTCCAAGGGCCCACGTTTCGGAAGTTTCATCGAGCTATATGGCATCGAGGAAACTCGCACCCTCATCGCCAGGGCCTTGAAGGGCGAACTGGTCTCGAAAAGCTGAGAGCGGACTAGATTTGAATGTCCCAAGCGCCGAGTAGTATCCGGATGAGCCGCTCCGTGCGCGCGCGGACGGCCGCCGTATCCCATCGTTCAATCTCCTGCAACTCTTGCGAGAGGACGAATTTGGACTTGGCGTAAATCGCCCGCTTCTCTTCCCACGTCTTGTCGTCGGCGCATTGATTCTCGGCTTCAGTCAGAAACGTGAGATTACCGAGCTGATGCGCATAAGATTTCACAGATCGACCTGAGATAATTCCCCGCCACGACTTAGGCGTCTTCTTGGCGCGTGGAAGAATATGCTCGAGCGTACAATTCTTGGGGCAAGGTGGGCCTGAATCAGCCCCCAGTGCAATGCTGATTCGCCGCAGGACGGCCTTGCAATACTGTTTGCGATCGAAGTTCTCGCTTCGGAGGTTGGTCAAGGCGGCCTCTATCAAAGTGCGATCCGCTTGCAGACTCGACATCCGCTCAAGAGCGTTTCCCGAATCGATGTCACTGAGCAGCGAGAACATTCGCGTTTGCTTCTTTTGCCCCTCGAGCCCTGCAATGCGCATCAACCACACCAGGCGCTCGAGCCTGCGGAAGAAGTTGGCCGTCTCGCCGCCATCCCCCCGCTTAGAGAGCCAGTGCAGTGCGGGGGCCACGTAGACCTGCGGGTCAACCCAGGACATGCGCTCGAGGCTGCGTGATATTTCGGCGCGCGACTGACCCTTTCCAATCTCTCCGGCTCTCAAGGCCTGCAGCCGCTTGGCCAGGGGCAGCATCTCGTTTTCCATGAACTTGATGCCGGATTTGTTGAGACTGAATAACTGGGCAATCTCGGTTTCGAGCGGCTGATTGGACGGCTTGCGCATTCGAAGGCCGCGCATGTGCTCGAGGAGGAAATAGATGTCCTCGCCCGAGAGGCGCGATTCGCACTCTTCCCAAAGTTCGGCCGCGCGGAGCCTTTCGGCGGCCGGCATTACCGACGTTAGGCTCGCCTTCGCAATGGCAGCCGGACTGAACTCATGACGAGTCTCTTCCTCGATCTGGATGCTCCTCCAGGCTTCCCCCTCGTCCCGGAATGCGTGCAGAATGACCCAACAGTTCTCCATGAGGTAATGAGCGAGCCGGCGCCGCTTGTCGGCATCAAGACCGCGGCTCGTGATCTCGCGCTTCAGATAGTTCCTGTTCTCGAGGATGTTGAGCTCGGTCTCGGAAAGCGTGGACGCATCCTCCTCATATTCCTTAAGTGTCGCGTTTTGCGCCTGCACGTAATCCCGGCAAAGCTCTGCACAGCTTTCCTGTGGCACGAAATGATATGTGGAGCCTCCGATCAGCCCGTGCAGCAGAGACTTGACGTCAGACCTAGCCTCAAGATCCCGCAAGACGGAAAAAAGCAAGGTCAATGTCATGGTTCTCTGGTGGCCATCGACGATCGCCGTCGATACCTCGCCGCGCTTCCTTGCCACGACCACAGTTCCGAGGAGATAGTGCGGTTGCTTTGCTGGACCGTCGGCGGCGTTGATGAGATCCGTGAGCAAACGGCCCACCTCAGCCGTCTCCCAGGCATACGCTCTCTGAAACCAAGGCAGTCGGAATTGGTAGGCGCCTGAGAAAAGCGTTTTCAGCAATACGACATCCGCCGTGACGAAACCTGACACGCAATACCCCGTTACGCCACTCGATCAGTCCGGCGAAACTTCAGAAGGAGGGACCGAAGCCGACGTCTCTTTTCTGCACCACCCGACACAGCTCAATGTTACCGTCACACCCTAACGTGACAGACTCTCCTCACGCAGCGAGGCAATGCTTCAAGCGCCGCCGTATCGGCTAGATTTTGATGAGCAAGACCCCATCATTATTTTTTTAGCACAGCCTCCTCGGCGTTCAATTGCAAATACCCCCGGGTTTGCTCTATCGCATCAGTCAAGCGCCGAAGTGGAATGACTGCTGATGAACAAATCGCACATACAGTCACCTGTGATCTTCAAAATTGTCGCGCACGAGGACTGGGCCCGCGCTTGCGCCGTGGGCACCTATTCAGGATCGGCTGACGATATCCGAGATGGATTCATACACCTCTCGGCGGCACACCAGCTACAGGCCACTGCGGCTAAGCACTTTCGCGGCCAAGATGAGTTACTTTTGGTTGCCTATGATCCAAGAATTTTCGGCGCTGACCTCAAATGGGAGATTGCCCGGAGCGGCGAATATTTTCCGCACCTCTATGCCTTTCTCCCCACGCAGCAAGCTCTCTGGACAATACCACTCACAGTGCGGGACGACGGTGTGCCCATCGTGCCTGAGGATTTGAACACATGCTGAATGGACTGTTTGATCTGGCCCGTCCCTTCCTGATGGGGCTTTCTCCGGAGGACGCTCACGAACTGACACTGAAATCGCTGGAGTTCGGCCTCTATCCACGGCAGTTCGAGAGGGACCCCCCGTGTTTGGCGATCGAGGTTTTCGGGCTCAGATATCCAAACCCCGTTGGTATTGCTGCCGGATTCGACAAAGACGCCCGCGTCGCCAGCGCCGTACTGAGACTTGGCTGCGGTTATGCGGAAGTCGGAACCATTACCCCTCTGCCCCAAGCGGGAAATCCTAAGCCGCGCGTATTCCGCCTTATTGAGGACCGCGCGATCATCAATCGGCTCGGCTTCAACAACGGCGGTCATCAAGGCGCGCTCGAGCGCTTGAAGCGGTACCGGCCGCACGGCATCCTGGCGATCAATATCGGAGCCAATAAGGACAGCGCCGACCGTTCCGGCGATTACGTCAAAGGCATCGAAGTCTTTTACCCATATGCAAGTACTTTCACCGTCAACATCTCGTCTCCGAATACGCCTGGTCTGCGCGATCTGCAGGCACCCGAGGCCTTGAACGAACTCTTGGGGCGGATCATGGAAGTGCGCCAAAGGCTCGTCGAAGGGGGAGCACCCGTTCGCCCGGTGATTGTCAAGATCGCACCCGACATTGCACCCGAGGATATCGCACCCATTACAGAGCGTTGCCTCGCTCACGGCGTCGACGGCATCGCCGTCTCGAATACGACGCTCTCGCGCCCCAACCTCACTGATCCGCAGCGACGCGAGCAGGGTGGGCTTTCGGGGCGCCCCCTCTTTCACCGGTCGACGGTGATGCTGGCCAAGGTCTATCAGTCAACCCGCGGGGAAATTCCGCTGATTGGCATCGGCGGCATCGATAGTGGAGCGACGGCGCTTGCCAAGATCGAAGCCGGGGCGACGCTCATTCAGCTCTATACGGGCCTTGTCTATGAGGGACCGGGATTGATCTCACGCATCAAAACTGAACTGACGGCGGCCTGCGGCCGCGCCGGGGTTGCTTCGATTACAGAACTCAGGGGAACCAAGGCGGCCGAGTGGGCGGCTAAACCGCTGGAGTGAGAAAATGACTCTCATCCTTTATCACAATCCCCGCTGCAGCAAATCGCGCGAAGCACTCCGTCTGCTCGAGGAGAAGGGACTTCACCCCAAGATCGTCAAATACCTGGAGACACCCCCCACAGCATCGGAAATTGCAGTCCTCCTTAAGAAGCTCCGCATTCCGGCCCGCGACTTGATGCGAACGTCCGAACAGGTCTTCAAATCGCTCGGCCTTGACGATCCCAATATTTCAGACAAAGCGCTCATCGCGGCCATGGCGGATAACCCCGTGCTGATCGAGCGCCCGATCCTGATCTCCGGCCGGCGCGCTGTCATCGGCCGTCCGCCGGAGCGCGTCTTGGACATCATCTAAAATCGGGCCTCAAGTTCCTGGATCACGCTTCATTCCGCTTGCGAGACGGGCAATGAGCCAGATCGGCACGACGACGAGCGCGCCGAGCAGCATGTATTCAAAGACCCACTCAAAGGCACCAAGCCCCAGGTCGTAGAGATTCCTGAGCAGCACATTCAGCCGATCGAAGAAATTCCTAAGATCGATGCCCAAGGCCTTAAGAACGATGCCAACCGCGATCGAGATCAGTGCCAGCCTCAAGGCTATGGCAAAGGGATTTCCGCCCAAAAAGGTGTTCTTATCCATCGGGTTCCTCGTCTTGGTCTTTCGCACCGGTATGAAAGGCCTTTAACTTGCCTCACGCCCTTCGTCCAGCGAAGCTCCAAATGACGGCACACGCGGGGGTAATATCTCGGAAAATATGGCTCGGGTACTCGTCAAGAAAAAATCGGAACGTCTGGCGGCAGAAGCATGGAGCACGTCGCACCTGCCGGCGCCCTTTGACGGCTGGTTTCGCTCCCGCGGCTGGCAGCCGCGTGAACACCAGTTGGCTCTACTTGAACTTGCTGCAGTGCGCCGCCCGGCGCTTCTCGTTGCTCCGACGGGGGCCGGCAAGACGCTTGCGGGCTTCTTGCCGAGCCTTGTCGCCCTTTCGGCCAGAAAGGCGCGGCCACGCCGTGCGGGTCTGCACACGCTTTACATCTCGCCTCTCAAGGCGCTCGCTGAGGATATCAGGCGTAATCTCTTGGCCCCCATCTCGGACTTGCAGCTTGCGATCCGCTGCGAAACGAGAAGCGGAGACACGCCTGTCTCCCGCCGGCAGCGCCAGCGCACCCGCCCGCCGGACATTCTCCTCACGACGCCGGAGCAGCTGGCCCTGCTGCTCTCACACAGCGACGCACCAGAGCTGTTCGCGGACCTCGACACCATCATTCTCGATGAGCTGCACGCCCTCGTCGCCTCAAAACGGGGCGATCTTCTGGCGCTCGACTTGGCACGCCTTCACGTCCTGCGACCAAACCTCATGACCATCGGACTGACGGCGACGATTGCCATGCCCTCGGAACTGCGGGCCTACCTCATCCCGCAGACGGCGCCGGATCGCTTTATCGCGCTTTCCGATATCGTTGTTGCGAAGGGGGGAGCGACCCCAGACATCCAGATTCTTGAACTCGAAGACCCCGTTCCCTGGGGCGGGCACTCGGCCCGTTACGCAACCTCCTTCATTTACGATGCGATCAAGCAGCAGAAGCTGACCCTCGTCTTTGTCAATACGCGCATGCAGGCCGAGCTGATGTTTCAGGAGCTCTGGCGCGTCAACGAGGACCGTCTCCCAATTGCCCTTCATCATGGTTCGCTGGACGCCCGGCAGCGAAAGCGGGTCGAGACCGCAATGGCATCCGGCAAGCTCAAAGCCGTCGTCGCCACGTCGACACTCGATCTCGGCATCGATTGGGGTGACGTAGACCTCGTTATCAACGTCGGCGCGCCGAAGGGTGCGAGTCGGCTGACACAGCGCATCGGCCGCGCCAATCATAGGCTTGACGAGCCGTCGAAAGCTCTCCTCGTGCCCGCCAACCGCTTTGAGGTCTTAGAGTGCCGGGCCGCCCTCGATGCCGCGCTAGCAGGAGATCAGGACACCCGTCTCACCCGCTCCGGCACCATTGACGTGCTCTCCCAGCACATTCTCGGAATGGCCTGCCAGGCCCCTTTCCATCCCGACGCCCTCTTCAACGAAGTGCGCACCGCGCTTCCCTACGCCAGCCTCCGGCGAACGACCTTCGACCACGCCGTGGACTTTGTCGCGACCGGCGGATATGCGCTCCGCTCCTACGAGCGCTTTGCCAAGCTCCGACCGATGGGCGACGGCCGGTTGAGGCTTTCGCATCCCCGGCTTGCCCAGCAATATCGCATGAATGCCGGAACCATCGTCAAAAGCCCGGCCCTAAAAGTGCGTCGCATTGGAAAGCTTGCCGCGGCGCGCCGAGCAAACGGCCTTTCGGGAGGACGCGTGCTTGGCGAGGTCGATGAGTATTTCATCGAGCAACTCAAGCCGGGCGATACATTCGTATTCGCCGGCGAGATCCTGCGCTTCGAAGGGCTTAAGGAAGCCGAAGCCTACGTCTCCCGGTCGAACGCCAAGGAGCCGATGATTCCGAGCTACAATGGCGGAAAATTTCCGCTATCGACACACCTTGCCGCGCGGGTGAGAGCCATTCTCGCTGATCGCAAGCAATGGCGGCAGCTGCCTGCACCAGTTCGGGAATGGCTTCGTCTTCAGCGCAAAAAGTCGATCCTTCCCGATACGAGCGAAGTTCTTATCGAGACATTCCCGCGCTCAGGCCGGCATTATCTGGTGGTCTATCCGTTCGAAGGCCGGCTCGCCCATCAGACGCTCGGGTTCTTGTTGACGCGCCGTCTTGCTCGGGCAGGTGCTGAGCCCCTCGGATTCGTTGCCAACGATTATGGTCTCTCGATCTGGGGCCGCTCCAGTTACTCCAATCGAATCGCGACTGGCGCGCTCAATCTCGCAGACCTCTTTTCAGTGGACATGTTGGGCGACGACCTCGATGCCTGGCTCGCCGAATCGAGCCTCATGAAGCGAACCTTTCGCCATGCAGCCGTGATTTCCGGCCTTGTCGAGCGCCAGCATCCGGGTGCCCGGAAATCCGGCCGCCAGCTGACGATATCCACCGATCTCATCTACGACGTGCTGCGCCGGCACGATCCCAAGCACATTCTGCTCGAGGCCACATGGGCCGATGCGGCCACGG
>CAZSNH010000035.1:0-12868 GCA_964607855.1 uncultured Hyphomicrobium sp.
CGAACTTCTTCGCCGCTGCAGGCTACGATCGCGTATGATGGGAATCTGCTCTAGTCACCCGCTTTCATCAGATTCTTGATCCGAGTTTCTTCTTCCTTCGTCAACGGCGACTGAGAGACGGCCGCGCGCTGCGTGGGATTCCAGCCGAGGCCGCGAATGGCCGCCCACGTGGCAGCAATCAGCGCGACCACCGGCACCAGCCACAAGATAAGTGTGTGCCAACCGAGAACGGGCTTCAATAGCACGAACTCTCCATAGCGCTCGACCAGATAGCGTTCGACATCCGCATCGCTGTCGCCAGCCTTCAACCGTTCGCGCACGAGCAGCCGAAGATCGCGCGCCAGGGGCGCATCGCTGTCGTCGATCGACTGGTTCTGGCAGACGAGGCAACGAAGACCGGCGGAGATGGAACGGGCACGGGACTCGAGCGCCGGATCGGAAAGAATCTCGTCTGGCTGCACGGCAAGAGCCATGCACGAAATTTCCATGCTGAGTGCGCCGAGCATGCCGATCACGATTGTGCGGAATCTGTTCTGTGGCATCGCTCTTACTCCGCAGGCACTGCTGCAGTCTTTGATCGCGCCTTCTGTGGGGCGCCGACGCGCAGACGCCGGTCCGACAACGACACAGCGCCGCCCAAGAACATGATCAGCGTGCCGATCCAAATGAATCGGACGAATGGATGGAAATGGAGGCGCACCGTCGAGCCGCCGTCCCCATGCGGATCGCCAAGCACGGTGTAGAGATCGCCGCGCCAGGAGGGATGGATGCCGGCTTCGGTCGTGGGTTGTGGCGGGGCATCGTAAAGGCGCTTGGCGGGCTCGAGTATGCTCACCGGCTCACCCTCACGCGAAACCTCGAAAAGCCCGACCTGCTCCTTGTAGTTCGGACCCTGGTGCGGAACCACGCCCTTGAAGTGCAGCGTATATCCGGCAATCTCAGTTGTATCTCCGGGCTTCATCACAAGCACACGCTCGGCGCGGTAGGCCGTCGTTGCGACGATGCCGACCACCATCAGGCCCACACCGAAGTGGGCAAGAGTCGTGCCGTAAACGGAGCGCGGCAGATTGAGAAAGCGCCGGCGAGCTTCGGGCCAGGGCGCCGAGCCGAATTTCGCGCGGTAGAGCATTTCCGAGATGGCCCCTGTCATCACCCAGACACCGAGCGCAATTCCGAACGGGGCCAAATGAGGACCGCGGCCTGCGACCATAAACGCCACCGCAGCGGCCACCGCCGCCAGGATCGCGGCGGCCATGAGCCGCTGCATCGCTCCAGATAGGTCGCCGCGCCTCCAGGCCAGGAATGGACCCACGGGAAGCGCCATCAAGAGCGGAACCATCAAGGGCCCGAACGTGGAGTCGAAATAGGGAGCCCCGACCGAGATCTTCGCCCCCGTCAGGGATTCGAGCACGAGAGGATAAAGCGTTCCGGCCAAGACGGTCGCACATGCCGTAGTCAGAAGAAGGTTGTTAAGAACGAGACTGCCTTCCCGCGAGATCGGCGCAAAAAGACCGCCTTGCTTGAGATCGCCGGCCCTAAGCGCAAAGAGCGCGAGCCCGCCGCCCGTAAAGATCGCCATGATGGCGAGAACGAAAATGCCACGTTCGGGGTCAACCGCAAAAGCGTGAACGGATGTTAGGACACCGGAGCGCACGAGGAAGGTGCCGAGCAGCGAAAGCGAGAATGTGAGGATTGCGAGAAGGATGGTCCACACCTTGAGCGCCTCACGCTTTTCCATGACGAGTGCCGAGTGAAGGAGTGCCGTGCCGGCCAGCCACGGCATGAAGGATGCGTTCTCGACCGGGTCCCAAAACCACCAGCCTCCCCACCCGAGCTCGTAGTAGGCCCACCAAGAGCCCATGGCGATCCCGATCGTAAGGCACATCCACGCGGCAAGAGTCCAAGGGCGCACCCAGCGCGCCCACGCAGCGTCCGTTCTGCCCTCGATTAGGGCCGCGATCGCAAACGAAAAGGCGATCGAGAACCCGACATAACCCGTGTAGAGGAAAGGCGGATGGAACGCGAGGGCGGGATCCTGCAGGATCGGATTGAGGCCCTGGCCGTCGAGCGGGGGCTCCGGGAGCCTCAGGAACGGATTGGAAGTGGTGAGAATGAAGAGCAGAAACGCCAGCGAAATAGAGGCCTGAACCGCAAGCACATTAGCCTTGAGGGTGGCGGGAAGATTTTTTCCGAAAAGTGCAACGGCCGCACCGAAGAGGGCAAGGATCAGCACCCACAGAACCATCGAGCCTTCATGGTTCCCCCAGGCACCTGAAATCTTGTAGATAAGCGGCTTCGTGGAGTGCGAATTCAATGCCACGTTTGCAACCGAGAAGTCGGACGTCACGTAGGCATGGATCAATCCGACGAAGGCCATTGTCAAAAGAACGAATTGGCTGAGCGCTGCCGGCTCGGCAACGGCCATCGTGCGCGCATCGCGGTTCAACGCGCCCCATGCCGGAACGATCATCTGCACGAGCGCGACAGCGAGGGCGAGGGCGAGTGCAAAATGTCCGAACTCGGTGATCACCGTCCTCCTCCTTCCCTACTTCGGCGCATCCTTGTGCGTGGCACCGGCCCCGAGCTTAACGCCTTTTTCTTGCAGCGCCTTCGCCACCTCGGGGGGCATGTAGTTCTCGTCATGCTTGGCGAGCACGCTGTCGGCTCTGAAAACGCCGTCCGTGCCCAGCACACCCTCGGCAACGACACCCTGCCCCTCGCGGAAGAGATCCGGCAAGATTCCGTCATAGACGACGTTCACCATTTGCAGCGTATCGGTGACGCCGAACTCGACTTTCGTACCCTGACTGCGCTTCACCGAGCCCACACTTACGAGACCGCCCAACCGGAACCGCTGGCCGGCGGCGATCTTCTTTTCCACCACGTCGCTCGGCGTATGAAAGAAAACGATCGACTCCCGGAATGCGAAAAGCATAAGGATTGCCGCCAGCGACAGCACGCCGACACCCGTTCCGATCAAGATTGCGCGGCGCTGTTTTCGGGTCATGACTTCAAACCTAGGCTCGCAGCGAATTCATTCAATGTGCTGAGCGATTTCTCGTCACCTTCGAAATTGCGCCGGGCATCCTCGAGTGCTTTTTCAGCATCCGCATCCCGGCCTAGCACTTTGTATGAACGCACCAGTTGTTGCCAGCCCGCGAGATCGCGGCCCGCCTTCTTGAGGCGCGCGGCCAAGCGCTCGACCATGCCGAGAATGAACTTGTCCTGTTCTTCCTTGCTCGTTCCGCTGGGGGAAGGTGCGTCCGGTTGCGGCGCGCCGCCGCCGCGCATCAGCCGTGCGAGGCGAACCTCGAGCGATGGCCTCCAGGGTGCATCGCTTGGTGCGGCAGCGAGAATGGCGCGGTAGCTTTCGGCTGCCTCGGCGAGTTTTCCATCTTGCTCGAGCGCAAGCGCGAGGCCGAATTTCGCTTCGCCGTTATCGGGCTCGAGTTCTAGAAGTCGCTCGAATGCCCTGCGGGCCTCTTCGGTGACGAGCCCATTGTTGAGAATGATCGCAGCCTCGGCAACCCCCTTGAGGCGCTTCGGGTTCTCTCCAAGAATCCGTATGGCGTTGTCGTAGGCCGTTTGCGCATCGGCGAAGCGGCCGAGAGAGAAGTAGACGGGCGCAATGACATCCCACCCTTTGCCGTCATTTGGAACTTCCCGCAACCGCTTCTCGACCATGGCGACGAGTTCTTCGCGCGAAGCGAGCTCGACGGGCTTTCCGCCTGGGGGCGCATAGGGCCGTCCCGGCAAACCGGGCGAACCGGTCTGCAGATAAAAGCCGAGAGCGAGCAAGGGGACAACAAGGGCCACCGCTGTGCGGACTCGAGTGAGGAGCGCACTCTTCTGCTGCGGGTTAGGGGCGCTTGCGCTCGGATCCGTGTTCAGATCCGCGCGGACGAGAAGGCGCCGGCCCACCTCGGCGCGCGCAGCATTAGCCTCTTCATCGCCGATCAGTCCGCGCTCGCTATCGGCGTCGATTTCCTTCAACTGATCCTTGTATACGGAAATGTCTGCTTCTGCAGGCGCTTGCGTGCGGCTCTCTGGCGCCGCAAGCGGCCTCAGCAGCGCGGCGGTGACGGCTGCCGTCAATGCGGCAAGAGCAATCCAGAAGAGCATAGGCTCGCAGTTCCGAAAGTGTGTGACTTGCAATAGGGCTGCTAGCGGCGAGAAACAAGTCTAGGGCCCCTTAGAAAGCGCTTCTGTCGCGGTCGTGCCCCAAGCAAGCTTTAAACGCAAAAAATGGCGCCCCTGGTTTCCCAGGGGCGCCATAAATACATTGCTGAGTGCGTGCTAGCGAGCACTTAACCAACTGAGGTCCAGGTCCCGTCCGGGTTACGGCAGGCCGTGCCCTTCATCGCCTGCGGCTGGCCGTCGATGTAGATCTTGTGGGTGTAATCGCGGCAATCGGCAACGCCGCGCTTGTAGGGACGCGTCGGAATGATTTCGCCGTAGTGGCCATTATCAGGGTTGCGCCACTGGCGCGCCTGGCCGGATGGGCCGCGCTCGAGGGCTTCGTACTCGGCTTGCTGGGCGAGCATGCGATCCTGCTGATCCATGTAGCGGCCGATCTCGCTGCCGACGATTCCGCCAACGACGGCACCGATTGCAGTCGCAGCGACCTTGCCACCGCCACTGCCGAACTGATTGCCGAGAAGACCGCCTGCAACGGCGCCAACGGCAAGGCCGGTATCGGCCTTGTTCGGGCCATCCGGTCCGCATGCGACGAGCATCAGGGGTACAACGGCTATGGCGACAAGGCGCAACACGCGCATGGTTGACCTCTCAAATCTGGATCCTCGACGGCCTCAAGCGCTTGCCGACCCTTCGAGGGGGTGGAGCATGCCGCACAAGTGTTATTGGACTTGCATATTAGCCATTGGATTTCCACCGGGATTCGGGCGAAAGTTCGACCCCTGTTGCCAATTTCCGGCAGTCCCGAACATGCCGCAGTTCGTCTTTCCACCGCAATTGTATCCTGCATTGATGGTTTTTCTCATATTTGATCAAAGGTTTGACGGCATGACTAGATGGAGGGCAGCTCGAGTCGCGCCAGCAGTCCGCCGAGGTCCGACCGGTCGAGCGCAAACTTTCCCCGGTAGGATTGAGCCAAATCGGTAACGATCGAGAGCCCCAAACCACTACCCGGTTTGGTTTCATCAAGCCTTAGACCACGCTTGCCGATGCGTGCGCGCTCTTCAGCTTTGAGGCCGGGGCCATCGTCCTCGACCGTAATGACGAGGCTGCGTGCTTCTCCTTTGGCGTCACGGGCGGGAGCGGTTGCCGTTACGAGCACCCGCCTCTTTGCCCACTTGCAAGCGTTATCCATGAGATTGCCGAGCATCTCCTCGAGATCCTGCTTTTCTCCCTGGAACTTGACGCCTGGCACACATTCGATCGCAATTGAAATTCCCCGTTCGCTGTTGATGCGCTCGAGCGCGCGGCCAAGAGCCTCGGCCACCGGGCGAACCTCCGTCGAGCGGCCGATGCCGACGCGGGCGGCCATTCGGGCGCGGTCAAGATAGTGGCTGATTTGATCGCGCATCAAATTGGCCTGTTCGGCCACCTTGAGTGCGAACGGGCTCCTGTCTTCGCGGGCCTCGTTGACGATGACTGCGAGAGGGGTTTTCAGCGCGTGCGCAAGATTGCCGACCTGGGTTCGCGCACGATCGACGATGTCCTGATTGGATTTGATAAGCTGATTGATTTCTTGTTGGAGAGGCTCGATCTCCGCGGGGAGCTCGCCTTCGAGGGTCGTGGCGTCTCCGGCCCGCACCGCGCTCAACCCCTGCTCGATCTTCCTCAAGGGAAGAAGTCCGAACCGGACCTGGAGCAGCGTCATGGCGACGAGACCGAGCCCCGTCAGCCCGAACGCAATGCCCAACGTTGGCATCAGATAGGCGACGCGCGTGTCGATCCATTCCTCGGGATAGGTCACAATGATCGAAAACTGCGGGCCTTGTCCGGTATGATGAAAGGTGCCCAGAACTTCGATCATCCGTAGGCGTTCGCCGTCCGGGCCCGTCGCCGTCATCCAGCGCTGGCCTTTGCTGTCGGCTGCGATGCCGGCCAGGTATGGTGAAGGAAGGACGCCGGTGGCAAGCGAGGGCGAGACAAGTGTCAGACCGCCATCGCTACCGAGTTGCTTGATCTGCCAGTACCATCCCGAGAGGTTCTCCTCGAAGCGCGGCTCGAAACGATTGGGCGGGATTTTCGGCTCCGGACCATCCGTATCCATGCTGTCGAGCGCCATGACGGCAACAAGCTGCTCGATACGACTGTCGAAGGTCGCACGCGCATCATCGTAGACGAGGCGATAGATGAAGAACCATGCTAAGGGGAGAACGAGCAGCGTCCAAGCTGCCGAAGTAGCCAGGAGCCGGAACGCAAGAGAGTTAAGCCTCATCGTTTCCTTGGCTCATGCGATAGCCGAGACCGCGCACCGTCTCGATGTAGTCACCGGGGAGCTTCTTCCGCAGGCGGCCTATGAAAACCTCGATCGTATTGCTGTCGCGATCGAAGTCCTGCTCATAGAGGTGCTCGACAAGCTCGGTGCGCGAGACGATGCGGCCGTTATGGTGCATGAGGTAGGCGAGCAGCCGGTATTCGTGGGAGGTGAGCTTGATCTGCTGACCGTCGCACGTAACGCGCGCTGTTTTCGTGTCCAGGCGGATCGGGCCGCATTCGATTTCGCTTTTGGCGTGACCAGACGCGCGGCGGACCTGCGCGCGCACGCGGGCGAGCAGCTCCTCCATATGAAACGGCTTAGCGACATAATCATCGGCGCCGGCGTCCATGCCCGCCACCTTGTCGCTCCAGCGGTCTCGCGCGGTGAGGATGATCACTGGCATCTTGCGGCCCGACCGGCGCCACTGCTCAAGGACTTCGATGCCACCCATTTTGGGCAGACCGAGATCGAGGATGACGAGATCATATGGCTCGGTATCGCCGAGGAAGTAGCCCTCTTCGCCGTCGGCGGCGCTGTCGACCGCGTATCCCGCATCCGAGAGCGCGGTGGTCAGTTGGCGTCTCAAGTCCTTTTCGTCCTCGACGACGAGTATTCTCACAGCCAGCTCAACCCTTCAGTTGCAGATCATCCTCATGAACCGGGGCTGATTATAGCCACTGAAGGCTGGAGCGCCAGAGCCGAGCCAACAGCAACTCCAACTAGAACGGATCTTTGGCGTCGACGGTTACCGTCTTGAGATCGCCTTTTGCGCCACGAACCACCAGCCGGAAGACGTAGTTGCCTGCTTCAAAACAGAGCGTGACCTTGAGAATCTCGCCGTTCAACGAAAACCGGGCGAGCGGGGTCAATTGTTCGACGGGAATGAGACCTTCCCTCTTGACGATGGGAGCCGCGACCGACCAGTCGGGATAGCAGGCTTTTTCATCAGGCGCAGCGAAGGCGGGGCTTGCAATGGAAGCCACGAAAGCAACAATGAGAATTATTATGCGGCGCATCGGACATGACTTTTCGAAACTCCCGGCCCGATCATGATTAACGGGCCTCCGCTGAACCCCCGATGAACGCTCGCGCGCGCAACATGGAACGTCGTCCATGTTGCGCGCTTGGCACATGCGCCACATTTTGGACGGACACTAGAGGCGAAGGCTGACATCGCGGCGCGAAAGCGGCTGATGCGCCCGGATACGCCCGAAGATCGCCATCAATGTACCTGCAAGCCCCGCGACGGCCTGCACGGTGGAGACCACTTGCCCACCGGCGTCGCGCACCATCTCTTCCGGGATATCGACACCAATGACCGGACCCAGCGCAGGAATGACCGACGAGAGAGCCGTAATCAGTACGCCCCAGATGGTCATCGATTGTCCCCACCATTTGGCCGCAACGTTGTCGTGCATGATGTCTTTTTGCTCTACTGTCATGTCGCGCTCTCCTTTTGATCTGGTTTGATCTTCGTGTATTGATGTTTTCAAAAGACGGCGGGCGGCCGTCACCGTGCGCTCGACCCGATTGAGCCAGCCGCGCCCGAACCGCCAGAAATGAGGAAGCGTGCGATACCTTTTGCGCCGCAGCTCGGCGTAGCGGACGATTAGCTGATCCTCGCCCATGCGCTTGACTGCCGCCCTCGTAAGCGGACCAATTTCGCCGTCCACATCTGTCTCTGCTGCTTCCTGCAGCATTCGAATCGCAGTGCCGACACCATGATTGACGGCGGCATCGAAATGCATCAGGCCGATCGCAGGCGAAAGCGATGCGCAGTGGGCGGGCTGCCAATACCGCTCGCGATAAATCTCGCGCACGACATCGTCAGGAAGCGACTGCAACTCTCGTTTGAGGGATGGCGTGTTCAGCGCATCGAGCGTGGCACCCTTCCATCGGGCATATTCTCGCAGCAAAATGCCCTTGTTTGTCGGCCCTCCCGGATCGAAGGGATCATCTGTGTAGCCACCCTCCATTTCGAGCACATGCGCAAGGGCGATCTCGAACGCACCCCCATTCTGCCTCATCTCTGTAATTCTTGTGGGCCAGCGCAGCGTGATGAGACGGCTCGCATCGAAGGCGTCGACCGTAACGGCGTCGCGTTGATTGCCGCCGAGAAGATAGATTTTATCTTTTGCGCGCCCGACCAGGAAACCCACGTGTCCCTGAGATGGATCACCGCCCCGGCTCAAAACGGCGATTGCGCCAAGGCGGTCCTCCTCGATCGCTTCACCCCAGTCGGTGTAGGAACGCGCAAGAAGCGATCCCGTCTTTGCAATACCCGCGCGTTTTAGGATGGCTCCCACGAAGGCAGCGCACCACGGCACATCATCGCGCTGAATGCTTGAATGTCCTGCATCGCGATACAGCGCTAGAATGCGGATATTGCTGCCTCGGCCTGGGATCTCGGCGACGCCAAACTCCGCCCAAGCTTCCGACATCCAACCTGGCTGCACCATGAAATCCCACTTTTCAGAAATTGACGTTACAGCGTCGCAGCGCGCGCCGATCCACGCCCGTAGGCAGCAGATTTCTGATAGACCATTACCGAGACCTGTATTTGCGGAGCCCCGAAGTCGGCGGTTTGCTGAGCCGCCGTGTACAAGGCTGATGCTGAAGTGACGGAGAGCGTCCGCTTGACGGTCGTTCCGTCCAGGATGTCCACATCATAGGCCTCGGACGCCTCAGAGAGCGGAACGTCCTCCGTGTCCCAGCTGTCGCCGCCGATCCGCGTCCGACGAATCCAAGAAATCGTGAGATCACCCCCGTTGCGCGCTCCACTCAGGTGAACCGGAGAGAGCGGCCTCAAACCCACGCCCTGGAATGCATGCACCGCGCTCGTATAGGAAATGTCGCCGATGTCGCGGCTCGATGGACCGTAGCGCCAATTGAGGGGCAGTTTAATTTCAGCAGGCGCAAGGTTAAGCGAAACATGGGCTGCATTGAGAAAGACGACACGGGCCCCGGCCGCGAGCGGGGAGCGCATTGCGGCTTCGGTTCCAGCTTGCCCCCTCAGTAGTCCGGAGATCTCATAGGTGCGCGGCGCGAGGAGTGTCGCGGTTGTGAATTGAATTACCTCCCACTCGCCTGCTTCATTGCGAACAGCCGCTGTGTTGGCACCGGCGAACACTTGAAGCTTCGAAGCCGATGTCAATTCGCCGCCCGAGATCTCGACTTGAAGCCTATTCGCATAATCAAAAACGCCGAGCGGACCGGCGGAGAAACTCGTAAGCGTTACCCCTATTGTGGCCGGCACCGTTGCCACAGCCCGCAGACGGAACCCGGTTGCCTCGGGCGACCCATAAATTGCAACACCGCCCGGCCAGGGTGACTGCGAGGCCGCTACGTAGCCCGCTTCAGGCGGCTCATCTCCCCTTAGGAGCGGCAGATCGAGAAATTCAAGGAGCGATGCCCCAACGCTACTTCCTGCACCGGTCGCCGGCACTCGCGCCGGAACGGCAATTCCGCCGTAAATCTCAGGATCTATGGCGCGGGCTTCGACCTCGCGTGCCCCGTGCTCGCCAATCTCGATCAGCCGGTAAAGGCGGTCGGAATTCTCGCGCGAGACCAGAACCGTATCGCCGGGCTCAAGATGGATACTGGTTGGCGGAAGCCGGAAACTCGCCCGTTCGCGTGCCGACCACGCCTCATGGAGCCAGCTTTCCGCAATTTGTCCCGCCTGCTCTGGCTCGAGCACGATGGCAAGTTCGGCCTGCGAAACCCGTCCGCTGGCACCTGCGAGACGACGAGCTTCCGCAACCGCCTGCATGAAGTCGCCGGCATTCGAGATGTAGCTGATCTTTGCTGACTGAGGCAGATCCGTCTCTTGGCCGCGCGTCAGCGTCATCAAGGCGTCCTGCGGCTTCGACTCGACGAACTGATCCTCAGCGAATGCCGCGGCAGGTGCCTCGAGGCCACGCTGACGAAATTGGATTTTGCCGGCGCTTTCGAGACTATCGAAGAAGTAGGCGAGTTCCAACGGCTGCAGCGCATCCCTTGCCGACATGACGCGATCGATGACATAGCCCGGAACAATGCCGTTGATCGACCCGGTTTCGTATTCGGTGAAGCCAAAATCTTCGAGAATCTGCGAGACAGTTTCTGAGAGAGGCGCGCTCGCGAAACGGCCGTTCAGCCAATGCCCGAGGTGCCAGTTCTCGCCATCGCTCCAGACATCGATCGCAAAAGGAAATGCCGGATACGGCCGCGCGTCCCAGGCATAGATATGGATGCGCGAGAGATCGACCATGAGGCCGCCGTAAACCGAAGACGTGGGATTGGTGCCGGGCACATAGTCTTCCGCCAAAGGATCAAACGTCTCGATGAGAGCGCCCAAAAAGCGCCTTTGCATCAAGTCGTCGCGAACTCCGCGCGCATAGTATGGCAACGCGCTTTCTGAACTCTTGGGGTCGACAAACACATTGGGCTGGTTGGCACCCTTGTCGACGGCCGGGCAGCCGATTTCCATGAACCAGAACGGTTTCGACTGGGGAACCCATGCCGTCGGCGTAGCGCTTTCAACACCGCCCGGCCGGTTGTAATGCGGATTGAGCCACCAGGATTTGATATCTTTAAATCGGAAGATCCAAGGCTTGCCCTGACCATCCGTGATCGGTGAGCGGATCTGGGCGTCGCGATCGGCTCCGCTCGCGTAATACCAGTCGAAGCCTTCGCCGCCCTGAACGTTCGATTTGAGGTAGGCGAGATCGTAAATCGAACGTGTTCCGGCTACGTAGTCGGCATGGGTCGTCCCCTCCCGCCAATCCGCGAGCGGCCAGTACTGGTCCATACCGATGGCATCGATGGAAGCTGATGCCCAAAGCGGATCGAGATGGAAGTAGACGTCACCCGAGCCGTCCTGCGGCTGATGGCCGAAGTACTCCGACCAGTCCGCCGCGTAAATGACTTTGGTGGAGGGCCCGAGAACCGCCTTGACGTCGGCGGCAAGTGTTATCAGCGCATCGACGAAGGGGTATGTGCCGGGCCCGGACCGCGACCAAGTAAGCCCGCGCAGCTCCGAGCCGATCACGAAGCCCGTGACGCCGCCGGCTGCTTTGGCGAGGTGAGCGTAGTGCAGTACCATGCGCCGCAAGCTCCACTCATTGGGGCCGCTATAGACGACGGAGGTCCCCGAAATTGCGTAATCTGATGTCTCGGCGGTTCCGACAAACGAAGTGATCTGTGCCGCCGCAGCGGCTGTTTTGTCAGGTGTGCCCGGTTGGCCAGGGGCGGGCGAGATCGTGATGCGTCCGCGCCAGGGATAAGGCGGCTGAGAGGGGCCTCCCGTGTAAGGATCGGTGAGAGAATTCGTCTCTGGCACGTCCATGAGGATGAACGGCGTCAGGATGACGTCAAATCCACGCGCCTTGAGATCCTGGATTGCCTGCACGACGGTATTGTCGGACGGCGTGCCGCCATAGGCGGGACGGCCCTCGCGCTGACTGACGACATAGGCGCTTTCCCGCCCCACGCCCGCTACATTCCAGGAGAACGGCGTCGTCACCTTCGACGACTGCTCGACGCCGGGTTTCAATTCGCAATTCGCGGCACGCAGATCGGTGCCGAACCAGCTCACGACGAGAGACGCAGACTTTGCATTGGGAAGGGTCGCTTCCAACTGATCGATCGATACCGACCAGTCCGTATCGCCCTGCTTGGTGTGAACGTTTTCGGGCTGCTGAATGCCGAGGCCGAAATCCTGCGCTACCTCACTCGTCGCGTAGACGAACTCGCCCGATCCCGGGATCAGCACAACTCCCTTGACCGCATCGTTAAAGGGCTCGACCGCGCGGTAGACCTCGAACGACAACTGGGGAATGCGATTGCCGAAACGGGCGAGCGGCAGTTTTTCGAAAACGATGTAGGCGGTGCCGCGAAAGGCCGGAGTGTTGGAAGTCCCCAAGTGGGATTCGATGAGACTGTCAGGCGCCTGGGTTTCGCTCCCCTTATAGAAGCGATAGGTAAAGCGGGTGATGTCTATCTCGGCGCCATCGGCCCATACCCGCCCGAGCCCCGAGACCTCTCCTTCGGCAATTGCAACTGCAAAGCTTGCAAAATATCTGTAGTTCGACGTCGTCACACTGGAAGCGGATCCGCTCCCCTTCGGACTGCCGCCCGTTTCCTGGGTGGTCGTTGAGACGCGCTCTTCGATCTCGTCGGCCCAAATAACCTGTCCACCCAGCCGGGCCCGTCCATAAAGCCTGGGAATCGGGGCGCCTTCTGTGGAAGCCGTGTAATGCAAATCCTTGAGGCGCGGCCCTTCGACGGAGCGCGATTGGCCGGACGGCCCAAAGAGCGCCTGATCGACGAAGGAGCCGGCGATGGCGCCAACCTGCGAGCCGATGGTGGCCCCCGTAATCGTCGCGCCGAGCACGGAAATGCCTGCAGGCAGAAGAGCGCTGCCCGCAGCCGCGCCGG
>CAZSNH010000036.1:0-12494 GCA_964607855.1 uncultured Hyphomicrobium sp.
CCTTGGCTTTGCGTTTCTTCTTAGCATGCTCGACGACGTTTTCAGTTTCGGCTGCAAAGCCAACAACCAGCCGCGGGCGCTTTGCTCCAAGAGCCGAAATCGTCTTCAGGATGTCCGGATTTTCCGAGAGATCGAGTTGAAGCATGCTCTTGGCACCCTTTTTGATTTTCTGGGCAGCCGTGTTGGCGACCCTCCAGTCCGCAACGGCGGCGGCAAAAATCGCGATATCGGCGGGAAGGGCAGAATTAACAGCATCAAGCATTTCGAGCGCAGTCTCGACATGGATCGCGGCTACGCCTGCGGGATCAGGAAGCGCCACCGGTCCCGTGACAAGGCTCACGCGTGCGCCGAGCCTGGCGGCAGCTGCTGCAATGGCGTGTCCCTGTTTTCCAGACGAGCGGTTCGCAATATATCGGACCGGGTCGATCGGCTCGTGCGTCGGGCCGCTGGTGACGAGAACATGGCGCCCGGTGAGCGGAAGGTTCGGCCTCGCCCGATCGCGCATCGCACGGCCCGCCAATATCTCTTCGATACGTGCGACGAGTTCTGGTACTTCGGCCAGCCGGCCCGGACCCGCTTCACCGCTTTCTGCCATCTCTCCCGTATTGGGCCCGATGAAAAAGACGCCATCCTCTTTGAGTTGGGCAACATTTCTTTGTGTTGCGGGATGAAGCCACATCTTGGGGTTCATCGCCGGTGCCGCCAGAACGGGCTTATCTGTTGCCATGAGCACGGCCGAGGCGAGATCGCTCGCCAAACCATGTGCCATCTTGGAAAGCAAATCGGCACTAGCGGGCGCGACGACCACAAGATCGGTCTCGCGGGAAAGCCGGACGTGGCCAATCTCGCGCTCGTCATCGAGATCGAACAAATCGGTGAATACGCGCTCATTGCTCAACGCGCCGACGCTAAGAGGCGTCACGAATTCTTGAGCGGCCCGTGTCAGGACGACTCGAGCAGCAATTCCCTTTTCCTTGAGCCTGCGAATGAGATCGAGGCATTTGTAGGCGGCAATGCCGCCGCCGATAATGAGCAGAATGCGCCGTGTCACGTCTGAAGCGAGACCTTTCAAGACTTCCAGCCAGAAAGGGTTTAGCATATCGTGCGCATCAAGATGTTAAAGCATGTGAACGGGAATTTGCGCTGCCTAAATTGTGCTTTATCGGGGCTGCATGGTTGGGGGTGGGAAGAGCGGAAACCACACTTTAATGCTTAATCAGGACTGTCATGACTGGCTGCGCTAGACGTTTCTTGTGGGTGCTCATTCTGTCTGCCGGGTTCGGATCTGCGTCAGCCGACAACGTGGCCGATTGTCTGAGCAACAATCTCGAACAGCGTATTCGGGGGTGCAGCGAACTCATTGCGGATGCCAGTCTGCCACCTCAGGATCTAAGCAAAGCTTACTCCATGCGGGCGCTGGCCTATTCGCTGGAGCAGAAGTTCGATCTCGCCATGGCAGACTACGACATGGCCATCAAACTCGATCCGAATTCACCGATCGCGCACAACAATCGGGCGTGGACGCTCTGGCGGTTGGGAGACACTCAAAATGGGCTTGCCGGCGCTGAGAGGTCGCTTGCGCTTGAACCCAATAGTCCACACGCCCTCGATACAAGAGCTCATATTCTGCAATCGATGGGACACCATTCGCGGGCGCTTCAAGACTATGAGCGCGCAATGCTGTTCGGCGGCTCGCGGATGATCATGCTCTATCAGTGCGGGCTTCAGGCTGCCGGGCTCTTTGAGGGTAAGCCGGATGGGATTTTCACGTCTGCGCTCTCGCAAGCGATGGCCCAATGCGTCAAGAGACCCAATTGCGATCCGCTTCCTCCCGAGGAGGAATGCCGCTTTACGACGTCGTAATGATCGCAGTCGAAAAGAGGAAAGACGCATGAGATGCACTCGATGGATTGCAGCCGTTGCGGGCATCACTTTGGGTGTGGCCGCATTTTACCCTGCCTTGGCATTGCGTGGTGACGGTGCGACGGTTGAACGAGCCTGGTCCCGTCCGACCCCCGGCGGCGCAAGTGTTGGCGCTGTCTATCTCGAGATCTTTGGCGATGAGAAAAACACGGATCGCCTCATCGGCGTTTCATCGCCCGTCGCGGGGCGCGCTGAATTTCACACGCATAAGGAAATCGACGGTGTGATGAAAATGCGAAAGCTCGATAGTATCGAGATTGCGCCTGGCACGTCTCACCTGCTCCAGCCCGGTGGTGACCACATCATGCTGTTCGATTTGAAAGAGCCGCTGAAGCAGGGTACCGACGTCGAGCTGACACTGACCTTTGAAAAGGCCGGCGATGTCAAAGTTACAGCGAAGGTTCTCTCGAAAGACGCCAAGGGCCCTGGTGAGGCATCCAACAACGCAGGCAGTGACGAGGGCTCAGGAAGCGGTAGCGGCTCGGGCTCTCACTCAGGATCGGGTTCG
Organism: uncultured Hyphomicrobium sp.; assembly: GCA_964607855.1. Classification (GTDB taxonomy): domain Bacteria; phylum Pseudomonadota; class Alphaproteobacteria; order Rhizobiales; family Hyphomicrobiaceae; genus CAZSNH01. The sequence continues at coordinate 2,432 of CAZSNH010000036.1, forward strand.
GGCTCTGGCAGTCATGAGTAAAAAATAGGCATCAGTAAAGTTCAGTCCCGATACAATGTATCTCGTCGCAAAGATCGAGATTCCGCCTCCTGTCAACGTCTCAATTTTCTCTCTTCACGAGCTGCCTCCCTTGACAGTGAGGGCGCTCTCACACATTGTGCCCGCGTAAAAAAATAAGGGCTGGTCGGCCCCGCGGTTCGATCCGCGATTGGGGACGGTCCAAGTCTGGGGAGATATGAGGCGGGGCGGTGTTCAAAGCACCGCCCCGACCATTTCGGGGGGGGGGGCGGAAGGGCTCTGGCCGCCTGCATTATGAGACCCAATAATATCAAGTCGGCCATCGCGCGGGGGGAGAAAATCCTCAACGCGTGGTGCTCCATTCCGGCTTCTTATGTCGCCGAGGCCCTCTCTCACCAAGGTTACGATAGCGTCACCATCGATCTGCAGCATGGCGTCATTGGCTACGAGAGGGCGTTTGAGATGCTGCAGGCCGTGTCGACCGGCCCGGCGGTACCACTTGCGCGTGTACCCTGGAATGACCCCGGGATTTTGATGAAGCTCCTGGATTCAGGCGCTTACGGAATTATTTGCCCTATGATCAATAATCCTCAGCAGGCGGCCGATTTCGCGGCAGCCTGTCGCTATCCGCCAATGGGCTACCGGTCCTACGGTCCCAACCGCGTCATTCATTACGCAGGCGCCGACTATGCCGAGCACGCGAACAGCGAAATCCTTTGCCTGGCCCAGATCGAAACCGAGGAGGCCGTTTTCAATCTGGACGGCATATTGGCGGTTCCCGGCATCGATGGGATTTATATCGGTCCCGGCGATCTCTCGCTCTCAATGGGCGCTCCGCCTTCGATGGCGCCCTCTGACACCCGCGTTCTCGCAGCAATGGAAAGGGTGCTCACCAGAACTCTGGCGCGCGGATTGATTGCGGGGGTTCACACAGACGGGCCAGAGACCACGCGCAAGCGCTACGCCGAAGGCTTCCATTTTTGCTCCATGCAAACCGACATGCGCATGCTGCTGGACGCGGCCCGTTCCGCAATCCGCGATGTCAAAGGCAAATAAGCATGGGGCATTTGCCGCGCTGGCGCCGTCTGCTTGTCAACTTTCGGGTATTGTTCTGCCCGATAGAACCGGTAACTTGCGATCGGGATCGGCGGGTACGGAAAACAAGATGATTGAGGTGATTCTCGGACTGATGGTGCTGCTTGCGGCAGGCGCCGCAGCAATTGGTTTGGCTAGCCCATTCATTCCGGCACCAATTGAACTCGCTGGCGCCTATGCTTTGGGAACACTAGGCGCCGTGATTTATGTTCATGGCGTATATCGGATTCTCCTCAAACGTGAAGGCGCAGATCGTGACTGGGTCCGCGGCTGCGGTCTAATGGGTGCGATGCTCACTCTTGTGGCCATCTTCGCTCTTCTGCTGCCGCTCTGTGTGCCGTTCCTCAACGCGTTCACGATTGCTGGTTTTCCGTTTGGCTTTTACATGATGGCGCAAGGAAGCCTGATTATATTCGTGATGATCGCCTTTTTACATGCGGCTCGCGCCGAGAAGCAGGATTGCAATCGCGAGAAGCAGGGCTAGGAGGCCGGCGCATGTATCCAGACGGCGAGCCGAAGAGAGATTTTATTCAGAACGTCAGCAAACTATTCGCAATTTATATTTTCGGCACTCTGGCCGTCGTGACCCTGCTCTCGATCATCCAGCGGCTTGGCGCGGCCGCTCATCACATAACGTTCTCGATAGTTGGGCTGGCCGCCGTCATTTTTTTGACGACCGGCTTGCTGTCACGGACAAGACGTGCCCAGCATTATTTCAAAGCTGGGTCCGAAATTCCCCCATTTTACAGTGGTATGGCATCTGCCGCGGCGTGGTTGCCAGCAACGACTGTCCTCGGTGTTGCCGGTTCACTCTATGCGCTTGGTTTCGATGGGCTTGCTTATCTTGCCGGTTTGCTCGCTGGTACGGTCGTCATCTCTATTCTGCTCGCACCGTATCTCAACCGCTCAGGAGCCTCAACGCTCCCAGGTTTTTTCGGTGCCCGCTATGGCTGGGTCATGCAGGCACTTACGGCCGTGCTGCTCATTGTCATCAGTTTTCTTATAGCGGTTGCACAGGTGAATGCGATCGGCGGACTGTCGGAAAGGCTATTCGGAATCGGCTACGAAATAGCTGTATGGGGGGCTCTCCTTTTCATTGTCGTGATGATCATTGCGGGAGGCATGAGATCTGTCACCTGGACGCAGGCGGTGCAATACGTGCTGATCGCAAGCGCTCTATTCACGCCCATCACCCTTCTTTCAATGACTCATTTTGGATGGCCCATTGCACCCGTTGCAATGGGCCACGCTCTGGATGGCATCTCGAATCTCGAGATCGACATGATTGAAAGAGGATTTGCGGATGCAGCGACGTTAAAGCCGCATGTCGCGCCCTTCCTGCAAATCGATAAAGCGAATTTTCTCGCACTTGTATTGTGCCTCATGGTGGGCACGGCCAGTCTCCCGCATCTGCTTTCGCATTCGTTCACGGTTGCAAGTGGCGGCGGGGCACGGCTCTCCTCGGCATGGTGCACGTTCTTCGCACTCCTTCTCGCAGTTTCGCTTCCTGCCTACGCCGCATTCGCAAAATTTGAGATCTATTCTGTCGTTGCCAGGGGGACAGCTGTTTCAGAGCTGCCGGTATGGTTCGCTGAAGCCTCAAATGGCGGACTGGTCAAGATTTACGGGGTTTCAGCGGACGCACTCACCGATGCCGTTCGCGCCGTAGGCGAAGGGGCGGAGGGCGCCACTGGCATTGAAGATAAGCTCAAGTCTGCCGAGGGCCGCCGCCGTTCGGCATTCCTCGATCAGGACGAGACGGTCAGAGCCGCGATCGCGGAAACGGCAAAATCGCTTGGCCACGCCTCGCAGTCGGCAATTTGGGACGCTTTCTGCAAGAAGATCCTGCCCGTCGCCGCTCAGGCAGCGGGAAACGCGCAAGGGATGCTCACGGAGGAAGCAATCAAGTTTCATCCCTATGGCGTGCTCGTTCTGGCAGCGGGCTTTCTTGCTTCATCACCGATTGCCCTAGGGGTCATGCTGGCCGGTTTGCTCGCCGCATGTCTTGCTGCCACGAGTGGGCTTCTTTTTTCGATTGCGGCCGCCCTGGGGCACGACTTTTACTTCGGTTTTCTGGACCGTCATGCCCCTGAATTGCGTCGCATTGCTGCAACGGCTCTCTCCCTCATCGTGGCTGCCGCAGCCGTGGGCTATGCGGCGGTCAAATTTTCCGGAATTTTCGTCACCGTCGCGTTGTCAGCATTCTCGCTCGCGGCTTCCGCATTTTTTCCGGCAATGGTGCTCGGCATCTTGTGGAAGCGCACGAACGCGTGGGGTGCGGTGGCGGGAACGCTCGCAGGTTTCGGAGTGTGCCTCTATTACGTGCTTGGCACGCAATATGCCCCGGTGAGCTTCTTCGAGACGTGGTCCATGCTCTCGGTTGCGAGCGAGGACTCCCTCGAGACGCTAAAGCTTATGACATCGGATTGGGCGCAAGCGACCGGGGAGGCGAAGTCGGCCGCCGAGGTGGCGTTGACCAAGTTCGCCCGCGGGGGTCTTTACCATACGGGGCTCGCCAATTGGTTCGGCGTGCCCGCTATTGCATCGGCGGTGTTCGCCGTACCGCTCGGCTTCCTCACAGCCGCCCTGGTCAGCCTTCTGACGCCGCGCCCAAATGCGCAATCCGAGGACTTCGTCGAGCGCATTCGTCGGCCTTAAATCGCGCTTCGTCTTTCCCGTGTCGGCACAGAGACTCGTCGCAAGAGCGCCGATTGTTACGGCATTCCCCTCATTAATTCAGATAGTTGCGGCCGCGTATTAACCATATTCCTCAAAGTCGCATTCACTCTGTTGCACTGCGCCGGCTAGGTCTCCCCCCGTGGAGAGAAGGTTAACAAACATGCCACGAGGGATCCCGCTTGTTCGGGGACGTGGAAGGGGAGACAGTCATGAAGTCCAACATTGCGTGCGCTGCTTTCAAGGCGGCGATGATGGCGATCGCTGGGATATTCCTGGTCGCAACGTCAGCGCCAGCCTCGGCAAAATCGTATCTAGACGCTGGTTCAGGGCTGTGGGAGGGGTATCGCAACGGCATCTATGAAGGCCGTGGCAGGAGCACACTCCGCAAGCCGAAGGGCGCAAAATATGCCATAGGCAAGAAGAGCAAGGGCAAGCGCTACGCGGCGCTCAACCGGTCGCTCTCGGATGTTTCGATGCCGAGCAAGAGCATCACGGGCGGCGCTGTCCGATGGGTGGCCTCGTCGGGCTGTCTCAATAGCACACTACGGTCAGTCATTTACAGCGTAGCCGCCAACTATGGGCCGGTGACCGTATCCTCCACCTGCCGCAGCCGCCGGCACAACGCGCGCGTCGGGGGAGCGCGTAAGTCGCAGCACCTCACCGGCAACGCGGTTGACTTCCGTGTGCATGGAAACGTGCGCGGCGCATATGCCTATCTGGCTGGGGCTGGCCGCATCGGAGGCTTCAAGCACTATGGCGGAGGCCTCTTCCACATTGATACCGGTCCGCGGCGGAGCTGGTAGGGCGGCGCCCTCGTCTCGGTCAGGAACGATGCACGAGACTGACCCAGCCGACGTCGGGGTCAGCAAGTGGTCCTTTGAGACGCACGGAGAAGTTTCCGTGTGCATCCGCGCTCGATCCATCGTGTGGGCCGGCAAGAACGCGAGAAATCTCGAGGTCCATGATCTGCCGGGAAATGTTCAATGTCCCAGCGGCGACGAAGCGCACATTGTTCGCATGGGCCTCGACAGAATTGGTGGTGACAACGCCGTTCTCGGCAGAAATTCTCACCGTGATCGCATCAACCGCAAAGACCTTTCCGAGGTAACCACCCCAACCCTTCACAGAACCGTTCCTTACGCTGTTGAACAATCCGGGAAGATCTAGGCCCAATCGCGCTCCCTCAAGCATGCTCGCTTCGGCCGATCCGTTGAGACTCGACATCAAGTCCGTTTCGGATTGCCCCGCGGCCGAGAGATCAATGCGCAGCGTGCCTGTGCCCGCAATGGGAGCAACTGGCAACGATGAACCGGCGAGGGTGGCGAGGTCGAAGTCACGGAGCTCCCCCCTCACACTGTAGAAGGGTGGCGACCGCGTGAGATCCGCCAAAATCTGTCCCTCGCCCTCGCCTCCTGCGGAAAGTTCGACTCCAGTGATGCCGAGATGTGCCCGTCCATTCTTGATCGAGACGGTCGCGGCGCCTTTGCCGAGCCCTTCTCCTTTACGCGTCACGTTGTTGAAGGAAACTCGAATATCGGCGTCGAAAACCCGTGCAATCGGATTGACGGTGGCCGCGGGCCAGACTGAGATCGGTTCACTCAAATAGGCGAAGACCGAGGGCAGCTTGGAGGTCGATGAGGTTGTCGCGTCCAGGTATGGGCCGACTTCGAAACTGGAGAAGGCAAGCGTACCCTCCACTGCCGGCCGGGCCCCGGCGAAGCTTGCCGCAAGGCTACCTTCGGCTCGATTTCCGTCAATAACGAAATTCGAATTCTCGAGAGAGACGGTGTTCTCTGTCCATTCGGATCGGCCCTCTGCATAGAAAACGCTGGGGCCGGGACCCGAATAGCCGTCGATTCCGAGCCATCGGGTCAATGCCTTCATATCGCGAATGTGGATCGTGCTCTTATCACTGGTTATAAAAGCCTCCTTGCCGCGCATGAGCCGGCCGTGAATGCGAATATCGCAATGCGGCCCTGAAATACTGCCCGTTAGCGCGAGCGGTGCATCCTTACGGCGGAAGCTCGGGTTGGAGATCGTTGCGTTCGCCTCGAGCACTTCGCCTTTCCGCTCGAATGTGCCCTTGACATCGATGGACTTCGATGCCGGCGTCAGGACTGCCGAAACGGTGCCGATCAGATCCGGTGATGCGCCAGGCTGTCGTTTTAGGATGGTGGCGCGTTTGATCGTGATCGATTGATAAGTCGATGATTGAAATGCCTTAAGAAGGGGAGATTCAAGAGCGGTGGCTGCAATAACGTTTACGTTGTCCTCTCCCGCGGGCTCGAATGCGAATACGGCATCGTTGAGTTCGAGATCCGCTTCCCCGCTGAAGAGGGTGCTTAGAGCCGAACGGGAGCGCTGCCAGCGCCCAGCCGGCCGTGGCTGTATGGAAAGAGTCCCATGCTCAAGTATAAGTCGCGGGCTCTCGGAGAGCACGATGGGAGTGCTGAGTTTGAAAATCTCGCTTGTCGCCGCGCGGAGCGACTGGCTGATGACAAGACGCGGATCGTGATTTCCAAAGGACCCGGCGACGAGAACACTGACAACGATCATGCCAGCCCCAATGACGATTGGACGACTGGCAAATTGTAGCTTTAGCGGAATGCTCATCGGCGATTGCGTTCCAGAGTGGCTCTGCTCCCCGTGTCCGATTGACCAAAGGTGAAGTGCCGCCCTCCACCGCTGACGAACTTTCCCGCAAACAAGTTTTGAATAGGAGAATAGCGCCGCTGCTGCAACTCATCTTTTTTGTTGCGGCGCGCCATCGAAATGCGGCTCACTGATTCGTTAAACCATACCCTTAGTTGCAAGAAAAAACGAGCCCGGAACTTCTATGCCGACGCCGAACTGCCGGAGCGAAGGCGTCCGTGGCCGGCGCGGCCTCCCGCCACGGCCTGATGCAGGAGAAGTACCGGAACAAGTGCAACCACAACGATCGTGAGCGCGGCAGCAGCCGAGCTCTCGAACTGTTCGAGGGCAACGAGGTTGAAGACCTGAGTGGCGAGCGTTTCGAAATTGAAGGGCCGCAAAAGGAGCGTCGCGGGAAGTTCCTTGATGCAATCGACGAAGACCATGAGGGCAGAGGCTCCGAGAGCAGGAAGCAGGAGCGGCAAGTGTACGTGCCAAAGTGCGGAGAGAGCAGTTTCGCCGAGCGCCCTCGCCGCAGCGTCGAGATTGGGCGAAATCCGCTCGAAACCGGCCTCGATGCCACCGAGGCCAACCGCCATGAAGCGAATAACGTAGGCAAGCACCAACGCGAAAATCGAGCCCGATAGCACCAATCCAGTTGAGTAGCCAAACCATTCCGACGAGATGCCATCGATTGCATTATCGAGACCCGCCAGCGGAATAAGAATGCCGATCGCCAGCACAGTTCCGGGGATGGCGTAGCCGAGCCCCGTCAGACGGACAGCAGGCCGTGTGAAGCCGTTTGCGGAAACGCGGCGCGCATAAGCAAGTAGGAGCGCAATGAGCACGGCAATCGTCGCGCTTACCCCCGACAATGCGACACTGTTCCAGATCGCCCCCATGAGGTCAGCCTCGATGGCTTCGCCGAAATGCGACGTGGCAAATCTGGCAAGCACCAGGAAAGGAATTGCAAAGCCGGCGATGAAGGGAATTGCGCAGGCGACCATTGCCGCGTAGCCCCTCCAGCCTTCGATATCCTGAAAGGGAATGGAACGAAAACGGCCCGTTGTGTGGTGATAAAGCGCTTCGCCGCGGCCGGCGCGTTCCATGGCGAAGAGGACGAAAATAAACACGAGTGCCACGCAGGCGATCTGCGCAGCCCCGCCAAGATTGGATCTCTGGAGCCAGGTTCTGTAGATGCTTGCCGAGAGCGTTTCGACGCCGAGATGCTGCACGGCGCCGAGATCATTGAGGCTTTCCATGAGGACGAGGGCAAGACCGGCAGCAAGGGCGGGGCGGGCCAGCGGCAATGCCACGGCCCAGAACGCGCCGAGCGCGGTCCTGCCTAGAGTTCTTGCGACTTCAAGAACACAAACGGACTGCTGAACGAATGTCGCCCGTGCGGCGAGGTAGACATAGGGATAAAGAACGGACGCCATCACGAACACGGCACCGGGCAGCGAGGCGATTTGTGGAAACCAGTAGTCTTTTGGCGACGTCCAGCCAAAGGCAAGGCGCAGTTCCGTTTGAATAGGTCCCGCGTAATCGAGGAGTTCGGCGTAACAATAGGCGACAATGTAAGTCGGCATCGCGAGTGGAACGACAAGGAGACGGTCGAGCACGGCTCTTCCGGGGAAGCGATACATGGTGATGAGCCATGCCGATGCAACGCCGACGAACAGTGTCACCGCACCTATTCCAGCAGACAACGCCAAAGTGTTGGCGAGGGCCTCTGGAAGTATCGTGCTCACGAGGTGAGGCCATTCGTTTGTGTTCGACCGGAGTGCAAGCAGTGCGATGGCCCCGATCGGCAGCAACATGACGCATAAGATGAGCGCGACTGCTGTCGTCCAGGCTGGCGACGAGCGCCGCCGGGCGCGCCAGATCGAAAGCTGTTCCGGCACGCCGCCGATGCGGCGGGCTACGTCCTTCATGCCCGTCTTCAGAGCTGTCACGGCTGCCGAGCTTGTCATGACATCAACTGGGCTTCTGGTTCGCGGGCTCTGAAAAGGCGAGAGCGTTGCATACGGAAAGGGGCGACAGGATTTGCCCCGAGCGCGTCAGGGCAGCCCCGAAAGCGTCGGAAGCCTCCAACGCCGGCGAGATCTCGGATGCACCCATAAGAGCGAACGCGCAGGCTCGGAGTGCCGGACAGACCTGATGTTGACTGGCGGCGATCATTGAGATCGCCAGGCACTCGTCGCGGCAGAACCCCGGACAACTTGAAGGCAGTGTCTCAATACGCCGGCCTGAGCATCGGCGCACGGCGCGGGCCCATACCGAGAGGCGCGCGACGAGCTGCGTGGCGCGGTCAGGATCTGTCGCGTTCGCGAATTCCTGCCAGGCGAATTCCCACGGCATTTGATCGCCCGTCTCGATGGCTTTCAGGGCACGCCGGAAACCAAAACCGACGAGCCGCTCGGGCCGGTTGCTCACAGGTCCGGCATGCTCGTCCGTCACATCGAACACGCGGAACGTTTTGGGGAGTGACTGCTGACCCATGTCGGAGCCTCCGTTTCCCGTTACTCCGTGCCCGTGTCGAAATGGATCTCATCGACGAGTTCGGATGCGCGCTTCTTGAACTCGTTGATTTTCGATAGCGGAAGCGCGTCGGGTTTCAGTTCGCCCCAGCTCTTTACGAGATCGGATTGCGCAACACCAGGAACCGCCGGGTACTCATTCAGCGTTTCCGCGTACACTTTCTGAGCTTCCGGTGAGGCGAGGTACTCCATGAACTTGATGGCTGCATCCTTGTGGGGGGCATTGGCGGCAAGTGCCATGCCTGAAATATTGATATGCGTGCCGCGGTCATTGGCGTTCGGGAAGATGAGTTTTACCGATTCTGTCCAGACTTTCTGGTCGGGGTTCTTGAGCATGGCCGCCATGTAGTACGTATTGCCGATGGCGAGATCGCAAAGCCCGGCGTGAACGTCGCGCACGGCTTCGCGGTCGCCACCTGCAGGCTTGCGCGCGAGATTGCCTTTCAAGCCCTTGAGCCACTCGGCGGCTCTCGCCTCGCCATGATGGGCGATCATTGAGGCGATGAGCGCGAGATTGTAGTTGTGTTGTCCCGAGCGCACGCAGATCTTGCCCTTCCACTTTGGATCGGCAAGTTCCTCGTAGGTGATGGCCGCCTGTTTGACCCGCTCCTTCGATGCGTAGACGATGCGTGCCCGCCGGGTGAGCGCGAACCAATGGCCTCCCTCTTCGCGCAATTCTGCCGGGATGGCTGCGTTAATTGAGGCCGACATCAAGGGTTGCGTAACACCCGCGAGCTGCGCCTGTGCCAGCAAAGATGATTCATTGGCGAGCAGAACGTCGGCCGGGCTATTTTTTCCCTCCGCCTGCATGCGTTCGATCAGTCCATCTTTTGCAAAAATGAGATTGACCTTGATGCCGCTCTTGTCGCTGAAAGCCTTGAGCAGCGGCTGAATTAGTTCCGGCTCGCGATAGGAATAGACATTGACCTCTTCTGCGGCGTGCGCAGCAGGTCTCAACACCGCAAGCGCAACGGCAAACACTGCAGCAGGACGAGAGAGAGAGTGGAGAAACGGGGAAGCAGTTGCAGTCATCATGTCCTCCAATGGGCGGGATGCAAGGTCCCGGCATCGGCGATCCGGCAAGATTGCCAAGCTGCACG
>CAZSNH010000037.1:0-2184 GCA_964607855.1 uncultured Hyphomicrobium sp.
TTCAAACACGAAAGCGAAATCCTCGGCCGAGCAGCAGTCGACGACGTGGGAAACCGTCAAGATCGTCTTGCAGGCTCTGGCGATTGCGCTCGTGGTCCGGGTCTTCTTCTATCAGCCATTCAACATTCCCTCGGGCTCCATGAAGAGCACGCTACTGGTCGGCGACTACCTGTTCGTCTCCAAACTCTCCTACGGCTACAGCAGATTCTCGTTTCCATTCAGCCCAAACATTTTTTCCGGGCGGATTTTCGCTTCTGAGCCCAAGCGCGGCGACGTTGTCGTATTCCGTCTGCCGCGCGATCAGTCGCTCGATTACATCAAGCGTGTGATCGGATTGCCCGGAGACGAAATCCAGATGAAGGGCGGCGTACTCTACATCAACGGCACAGCCGTTCCGAAGGTCCGGAAGGGTGAATTCACGACGCCCGAAGATGATGGCGTCGCCCAAACGATTCCAACGTTCGAAGAGACGCTCCCGAACGGTGTCAAGTACACGGTGCTTGACAGCGAGCCTGCTGGGCCATTCGACAACACGGGTGTCTACAAAGTGCCGGCCGGCCACTATTTCATGATGGGCGACAACCGGGACAATTCAACCGATAGCCGCGCCACCTGGGGTGTCAGTTATGTGCCTTTTGAGAATCTCATCGGCCGGGCGGAGGTGATCTTCTTTTCCTGCGCCTCCGATGAACCCGGGCGCTGCAACTGGTTGACACCCTGGACTTGGCCGTTCGATATTCGCTGGAGTCGCTTCTTCAATCTCGTGCGCTGATGCATGATTTTCCGGGTGCGCAAATACAAGGACCTCGAAAAGCGGCTCGGCTACAAGTTCCGCGATGAGGAACTCCTGACGCGAGCTCTGACCCATTCGAGCGTGCGGGGTAGCGACAAGGCTCGCCAGGACAACGAACGGCTCGAATTCCTCGGCGACCGGGTACTCGGGCTTGCCATCGTCGAAAAACTGTCTGCGGAATTCCCTAAGGCGAAGGAAGGCGAACTCGCCCGGCGCTATAACGCCCTCGTCAACGGCGTTATGTGCGCAAAGGTCGGACGCGAGCTGGGCCTCGGACCGTTCCTCATCTTGTCTGGAAGCGAAGCCGATAGCGGCGGCCGGAACAAGGACACCATTCTGGCGGATGCCGTCGAAGCCATCCTCGGAGCCGTGTTTCTCGACGGAGGATATGCGAAGGCGCGCACCGTTGTCTTTTCCCTTTGGGAGAAGCAGGCCGAATCCAAAACGAAAAAGCTCACTTCAGACGCAAAGTCGGCTTTGCAGGAATGGGCCCAAGGCCAGGGCTTGTTTCGCCCCGAGTACTTGCAGGTTTCTCGAACCGGCCCCGATCATGCCCCTCTCTTCGTCGTCGAGGTAAAGATCAAGGGCAAGGAAGCCGCGCGTGGGAAGGGAAGTTCCAAGCGCGCCGCCGAGCAAGCCGCGGCCGCCGAGTTCCTGGAGCGGCAAGGACTCCAGGGGGCAAAGCACGATGCCTGATCGGGCTGAGGCAGGCGATGGCCCTGCGGGACCTTCCGCGGGAACGCGATGCGGTTTCGTAGCCATCATCGGGGCACCGAACAGCGGCAAATCGACACTCGTCAATGCCCTCGTCGGCGCCAAAGTCACGATCGTAAGCCACAAGGTCCAGACCACGAGGGCCCCTATTCGCGGCATCGCGATGGAAGGCCGAAGCCAGCTCGTGTTCATCGATACACCGGGTATTTTCAGGCCCAAGCGGCGCCTCGATCGCGCGATGGTCGAAGCAACCTGGGGCCACGCGGGCGAAGCCGACGTCGTGGCACTCGTAGTCGATGCTGTGAAAGGCTTCGATGAAGACGTGGAACGTATTATCGACAAACTGAAGGGCGTTCGCTCGCCTTGCCTCCTCATTCTCAACAAGGTCGACCGGTTGACCGAGAAGGACAAACTCTTGGCACTCGCCGCGAAGCTCACCGGACGCATGTCATTTGCCGAGGTCTTCATGATTTCGGCGCTCGACGGCACGGGCGTTCAGGACGTCAAGAAAAAACTCGCGCAACTCGTTCCGGAGGGGCCCTGGCATTACCCGGAAGACGAGATTTCCGACCTGCCGCAGCGGATGCTTGCCGCCGAAATCACGCGCGAGAAGCTCTATCAGTGGCTGCACCAGGAATTGCCCTACCAGGCGACCGTCGAGACCACGTCGTGGCACG